>JBGUVT010000301.1:0-11519 GCA_045220485.1 Anaerovoracaceae bacterium
CCCCTGGTAGAAGTTCAGTCTCATCTGCCCAATAGACAGTTTCAACGCTGGATCCGTCAAGAATGTGCTTACCTTTCGGAAGATTCATTAGAGAAAGTACGGTGACACTGCTGCCCGAGAGGAATGCCTCATCAAGTGAACGGATGCTGTCCGAAAGATACAGGCTTTCAAGCTGTGTGCAGTCAGAAAATGCTCCTGCTTTTATGGCTGTTATCGCCCGGCCATCAGTTCCCGGTACCTCTTCATCTGTCAGATCAATATCAGTAACATCCTCGGGGTACCACTTGACCAGAGTGAGAGTTCCATCAGAATTCTCCTCAAACGCAGGTGTATCACCTTTGCCGGAATCGTCTTCGGATTCAGCGTTGATATATGAAAACATCAGTCCCATGCTGAAAGCAACAGCAATAATACTTATAAGGAGCAGATGCATCCATCTGAATTTGAGATTGTTGTCCATCATATGGTCCCCCTGTGTTTATTGTTGCTACCATTATAAAGTAATTGTTGCGAATTTTGAAACCATATCATTTTTAGTCCAAATTCAAAAAGGGACTGCCATATTTTATAATGCGGCAACCCCTTTTTTGTTTTATGTGATGACTCAAGCCGTCATCCTGTGTTTTACATAAGCGGTGAAATCATCTTGGCCAGCGGACCGACAAATTTGTAATAGAATTTTTCGTTCTTTATGCTCTCACTTGTCACTTCCCTGCATGCTGCAAGTGTATTCTGGAAATCCTTTTCAATATCCGGTATGCAGTCGGTTTTATACATATATGTCGCGCATTCGAAGTGATGGTAGAGGCTCCTGTAGTCAAGATTGATCGTGCCCACGATCGCCTTTGTATCGTCGCTTACGAACACCTTGGCATGGACGAAGCCCGGTGTGTATTCATACAGCTTTACACCTGCGTCATGCAATTCTTTATAGTGCGTCTTTGCCAGTGCGTACGCCACTTTCTTGTCCGGTATTCCCGGCAGAATGATCTTTACATCGACCCCTCTCTGCGCAGCAAATGTCAGCGCATTCAGAAGTTCTCCGTCAAGTATGAGGTACGGTGTCATAATGTGCACGTATTCCGTTGCTCTGTAAAGAACATCGATGTATACCGCTTCGCCGGCTTTATATTCGTCAAGAGGACAGTCGCCGTACGGCAGCACATAACCTGATGCATCCTCCGGCGGATCGCATGGCGCAGACAGCCATTTCTCATAATCAGGCTCGCTCTTTCCTATATTCCACATCTGAAGGAACATCAGAGTGAAGCTTCTGACGGCCTCTCCCTCAAGCATTACTGCGGTATCCTTCCAGTGACCGAATCTCTCCTTTTCATTGATGTATTCATCTGCCAGATTGACTCCGCCATTGAATGCGACCTTTCCGTCGATAACAAGTATCTTGCGGTGGTCACGGTAATTGTAATGCGAAGATACTACCGGTACTATCGGTGAGAAGGCTTTTGCCTGTATACCATGAGCATTGAGCAGCTTCCAGTAGTCGGCAGGCAGCGTAGACATCTCGCACATGCCGTCATACATAACACGTACATCAACGCCTTCCTTTGCCTTCCTTGTCAGTACATCCAGAATGCGGCCCCACATATAGCCTTCCTCAACTATGAAGTACTCCATGAAGATGAACTTTTCTGCTTTTTCAAGCTGCTCGAGCATTGCTTTGAATTTATACTCTCCAAGCTCAAAATATGTCACCTTAGTTCTGCCATAGAGCGGGAAGCATCCGCTTCTGCTCAGATACTTACTCAGATCATCAGTACCCGATCCGTCATGCTCTACCTGCCTTGATATATCTTCGGACTGCTTCAGAATATCCGTCGTCTTATCCATCTGCTCTTTTGCAAGCTCCGTAGTCTTTCTGTGACCGATGTTTGCCTGAGTCCAGAGCAGCAATGCTGCTCCCAGCGGAGGCAGTATGGATATAATGAGCATCCACGTGAGCTTTGCGGACGAATCCATGCCGCAGTTGAACAGATAGATGATCATAGCGAATGCGAACACCCACTGTATTTCCAGCAGTACAGGAAGCTGATCCGCAAACCAGAAGTATACAGCAAACATGAGCGCAACCTGTGCTATAAGAAGGATCCCAAACACGAAAAACCTGCTGAAAAGGAGGCGCATCAGCCCCTTCTTCACGGGTTTGGCAAGTCTGACTATGTTTTCCTGAGCTTCCATATCAATACCTCTTCAGTCCAATCCGTTTTTCGTTATTTATATTTCTCTGCCGTCTACTGAACGTTCCCGTCTGCAACATCAAATATTGTCCACCACATTGCAAGGGTCTCATCGCTGTCTATGCTGCCTGAGTACTCTGCGTCTCCCAGGTACCATTTCCTGGCCTGATTGTCATATATTATCTGTCCGTCCTTATCGGCAGAACCAAAGTGGACGTTATAAACACTCCTGGCAATGGACCCGTCATCAGCTGCTTCATAAACAACATTATTAAGAACAGGATCCAGCGACCAGAACTCATTTGCCATAGCAGCAAGAGTAGAAAGAGAGTACATGATCGCATCATGTTCCTTGCCCGCCATAGTCTCTTCACTTATCAGCATGCATGCAGTAAGGTCCCTGAAGAACTCCTTCGGGAACACCCTTCCTTCTTCAAGCGCATTCTGAGCTTCGTTTGTCATATCTCCGAAAGTGCACTTGAATGTCGGGAGTACGGTGCTGTCCGTAATGCCTCCCGGTACCGGTGTGATCTCTATCGAACTGTCATTCCGCTTAAGTTCGGCATATACCCCCGGTGCCGCAACAGGAGTGTCTGCTGTGTTTTCTGTATTTACTGTTGCTTCCTCTTCTATATCATTTGTCTCTGCATCACCTGTCATGGCAGCCTCCTCTTTCGATGAACATCCGCCTGCCATCATTGCAACACATATAATCAATGCCATAAGAAATGCAAGCCTGTTTCTTTTTACCATGCTAATCATTTTTATAAACTCCTTACCTGCGGGTTATTTAAGCCCGAATTCCGCGCACAGTTTGTCAAAGCGCGCCTGTTCCTTCTCTTTTATGGATTTAGACAGATCGTTCATGCAGTGATGTATGACGTCTGCGTCCTTAAGGACCTCATCCATTGGTCCATCTATAACAAGTTTATCATCATGATGATATATAGCGGAACAAATAGTTTCTGTCTCCTCCGCATCCGTCAGGTTCAGCCCGCCAAGAATCTCTCTTGCCAGGTCGGCCCCCTTATGCGCATGGTCATCATATGATCCGCTCTTATATGCGTGAAGATCATGCAGCATGGCTGCCATCGACGCGATCTCCCAGTCGAGTCCGCGTTTTTTTGCTATCATAGTCGCCGCAAGTGAAACGCCATAAAGATGTACGATTGCGCTGTTTCGCTTATCTTCATCTTCCATCTTATTCAGTTCAGCATTTACATATGCCCGAAGCTCCTTCAGTCTGCCCATATTATCTATACTCCCTATCAGCAAATTCTCGGCAGCAATTCACCACCAGGCTGCGGCAGAAGTGTCTCTGCACCTATTTCAGTGGTCATTATGACCTTGCCCGGCATCTCGTCTGTTATCTCTCCAATGACAGCAGCTTTTCCGGTATATTTTCCCTTCCTCAGTACATCAAGTATCTTATCTGCTTCTTCTTTAGGCGCAATGATCACAAGACGTCCTTCGCAGGCAAGATAGAGAGGCTCAAGGCCAAGCATCCCGCAGACACCTTTTACTGCTCCGTCGACCGGTACAGATTCTGCTTCGATCCTTACGCCTACATTGCTCTGCTCAGCTATTTCATAAAGAACAGTGCCTACACCTCCGCGTGTAGCATCTCTGATTACGTGGACATCTTCTGCAGCTGACAGAACAGAGTCCACGGCACCCCAAAGTGGTGCGCAGTCGCTGTCGACATCAGCTTCAATACCATATTCATTACGGGCAAGCAGAATCGTGCATCCGTGTCTTCCGACATCACCTGTTACGATTACAGCATCACCCGGTTTAGCCAGCGCTCCACCGGTCTTTACGCCATCTCTTATGCGGCCGATCCCGGTAGTGGTGATAAACACGCCGTCGACCTGTCCCTTGCCGGCTACTTTTGTATCTCCGGCAACGATCCTGACTCCGGCTTCGGCAGCTGTCTTTTCCATTGCAGCGGCGATTTCTTCAAGCTTGTCCATCGGAAAGCCTTCCTCGATGACAAAAGCGCATGTCAGATAGAGAGGCTCAGCTCCCATGCATGCAAGATCATTGACAGTGCCGCATATGGAAAGCTTTCCGACATTCCCGCCCGGGAATTCGTACGGAGAAACGATAAACCCGTCAGTCGACATGGCCAGTTTCCCTGCCTCTACCTCAAGAACAGCCGCATCATCAGCTGTAAAGAGCGGATTGGCGAAATGCGCCGCAAATACTTCATGTATAAGTTCAGATGTCTGCTTGCCACCTGCTCCGTGCGCAAGCGTTACAGTCTTACCCATTTATTGTCTCCTTCCTGTATGCGTACCATGCCGCACAAGTTCCTTCGTTAGATACCATGCAAGCCCCAATAGGGTGAAGCGGAGTGCAGCCCCTGCCGAACACCTTGCAGTCTGCAGGCGTGCATTTGCCCTGAAGCACATCGCCGCACCTGCATGCCGGATTTGGCCTTCCCTTGATCTCAGGCAGATTGAATTTCTTCCTCGCATCATAAGCCGCATATTCTTCGCGCAGCCTCAGTCCGGACTGCGGTATTATGCCAAGTCCTCTCCATTCAGAGTCGCAAGGTTCCATGATCTCTTCCATCATGCGCTTTCCGGGAATACTCCCTTCATCAGTCACGACTCTTGGATAGCAGTTTTTGAAGAACGGCTTGCCCTCCTGAAGCTTCACGATCGTGACCGCAAGCGCAGCCAGGATCTCCTTGGCGGTAAACCCGGCTACAACACCGTAAATGCCTTCGTCGACCAGCTGAGCGCATGAATCAGCGCCGGTTATCGCATTGACATGACCCGGATACAGGAAAGCATCCGCACTTCCCTTAAGAGCACGATAAGCATTGGTCATAGTCTTGTTGGCAGTCAGGATCGAGAAATTGTCTAATCCCTGCTCTGCCGCCATTTTTACAGCCATGCATGCCGAAGGAGTCGTGGTCTCAAAGCCAACCGCAAGGAACACGACCTGTTCCTCAGGATGCTCAGCAGCATATTTACACGCATCAGTCGGTGTATACACCGGCAGTACTCTGGCTCCTTCGCTCCTTGCTCCGGCAAGACTCTTTTCCGAGCCCGGAACGCGGATGAGGTCTCCGAATGTAGTGATAGTACAGTTATGCTTTTCCGCCAGATATACAGCCTCGTCTATGAAACCTACCGGCGTTACGCACACAGGGCACCCCGGTCCCGAGATGAGCTCAATATTATCCGGGAGTATATTCCTTACACCGAGCCTGAATATCTCATGAGTGTGTGTACCGCACACTTCCATGATACGGACTTTTGGCCCGTCGTAGCTCTGGATTATCTCCCGTGCAGATTTCTTGTTATTGTCTTTCATAATACTTTTCCCGAACTCTTACAGAAGATCATCAAGCAGT
The DNA here is from genome assembly GCA_045220485.1 of Anaerovoracaceae bacterium. Lineage (GTDB taxonomy): Bacteria > Bacillota > Clostridia > Peptostreptococcales > Anaerovoracaceae > Crickella. Next base: position 5,563 of record JBGUVT010000301.1, read on the forward strand.
GCATCAGCCTCTTCATCATCATCAGATGTGATCTTTGCAATAGCGACTCCTGCATGCACCATAACATAATCGCCCGGATCAAGCTGTTCAAGCAGCTCTGCCGATACTTCCCTCTTTGCTCCTGATGCGTCAACAAGCGCCATGCCGTTTTTGACTGTCACCACTCTTGCAGGTAAACCTACACACATTTTCTTATCCTCCTCTTACATATGTAATTCGTCTATCTGTTCAACGGTTCTCTGAACATCCTCAGCGCCCTTTCCGAAAGGGTCGCTTTTTTTCATTTTGTATAAAGCTCTTGCAGCTACAGCAGCCTGCCCGAGGCATATGCCGCCGTCATTAGGCGGTACCATGCTGTGTATCAGCACCTCGAAGCCTTCCTTCTCAAGTCCTGCCTCACACATTCTCAGGAGCAGCCTGTTCTGGAAAACTCCGCCGCTCAGTGCAGCGATACGCACACCGGTTTTCTCCCTTATCCTGCAGCACATATCAACTATACCGTCTGCCAGCGACTGGTGGAACATCCACGCAAGTTCTTCCTGCGGGCGCCCCTTCAGTCTTTGAGCTACCAGCCACATGAACATATCGTCAGTGTTCTGTATGAGTGCTCCATCCTCAGCCATGCAAGCAAACGGCTCAGGCATCAGTTCTTTATCTGCTGATGCATCACCGTATCGCACAATTCCCGGGTCTTCGCTCCATTTTTCAGCTGTGAACTGAAGTGTGGTGGATGCTTCACCCTCGAATGTCGATACCCTTCTGATACCGAGAGCAGCACTAACAGCATCAAAGAGCCTTCCGGCACTTGTCGATCTGATGCTGTTGATTTTTTTGTCTGCCATCATGAACTGAACTCTGAGCTCCTGATCAGAACAAAGTCCCAGTTTCTTTACTATAGCAGATGTCTTTTCCCTGTCTCCGGTCGCTGCGTAGATCATCGACACCGCTATTCTCCAGCCCTCCTTTGCCGAGACGTCTCCGCCGATCTGAAGGAATGGAGCTATATATCCTTCTCTTGTATATCCGTCAAGATCAGCAAGCAGGAATTCCCCGCCCCATATAGTGCCGTCATCTCCATAACCGGTACCGTCGAAGGATACTCCGATCACCTTATCTGTACGGTTATTCTCTGCGAGGCACGATGCTATGTGTGCATAATGGTGCTGGACCTCAATCACAGGCAGTCCCAGCTCATGAGCAACAGCTGAAGTGTTGTATTTCGGGTGCTTGTCGCACGCAACGATCTCAGGCTCTGCCTCGAGGAGATCGCACATTCTCTTCATCGACTCTCTGAGAGCTCTTACTGTACGTATATCCTCGGTGTCGCCGATATATGGCGACGGATAAAAGAGATGGTTCCTCGAAACACAGAAAGTATTCTTGAGTTCTCCTCCTACAGCAAGCACACTGCCCGAGCACGGCATATCCAGCATGAACGGAAGCGGTGCATAGCCTCTGGACCGTCTTATCATATAAGGTTCGCCCTTATGAAAATCCATGACAGAGTCATCAGCGCGAAGTCTTATAAGCCGGTTATGGGAAAGGATCACGTCGCACATTCTTGAGAGCTCTCTCACAGCGTCCTCGTCGTCCCTGCAGATAGCTGCGCCCGATACGTTTCCGCTTGTCATGACCAGGCAGTCCGGCATAATGATCCCGTCAGGATAGTCAAACAGCAGCATCTGTACCGGTGCATACGGCAGCATCACTCCTATGGCCGGGTTGTCAGGTGCGATCCCGGGAGCCAGCAGCGCGTCCGGCGCTCCTTCTCTCTTTCTCAGGAGCAGTATCGGTTTCTGATGACCGTCTATGATCTCTTCCTGATAATCTTCGAGGATACATTCCCTGCGTACTGCCTCGAGATCTCTCATCATGACCGCAAATGGTTTTGCAGGACGCGGCTTGATGTCCCTCAGTCTCTGAACAGCTGTCTGATTGGTGGCATCGCAGCACAGGTGGAATCCGCCTATGCCTTTGATCGCAACTATGCCGCCGCTGCTCACTATACGCCTGACTTCCGTTATTGCAGGACCGCCTTTCATCCATTTCGGCAGTGACCTGACATCGACAGGCAAAACAGCTCTTCCGTCAGTCGGGATCAGATATACTTCAGGTCCGCAGTCATTGCAGCAGACCGGCTGCGCATCGTACCGCCTTGTCTCTGAATGTGTATACTCATATTCGCACTGAGGGCACATCGGGAATTCCGACATACTTGTGCGTATCCTGTCATATGGCATTCCGTCAAGGATCGTGGTCCTCGGTCCGCATGAAGTGCAGTTTATGAAGGGATGCAGATACCTCCTGTCATTAGGATCGAACAGCTCTTTTCTGCACTTTTTACATGTAGCTATATCAGGAGATACGAAAATCTCTCCGCTGACCTTGGCGCTCTCTATTATAGAAAAGTGATCATCCTTTCCGATGTTCTGCGGCGCATCCTCTCTGTCGAGCTTAAGGATTATCGCCCTTTCCGGAGGATTGTGCCTGAGGTCATCAAGAAAAGCATCGATATCCGCTGCCTCACCCTGAGCATCTATCTCAACGTAAGGACCTTTATTGCTTACACTTCCTTTTATGCCGTGTTTATTCGCAAGTCTGTCTACCGACGGGCGGAATCCCACGCCCTGAACTATTCCGTATACCCTTGCAATGACAGCATGCTGCATGTCAAATACCTCTCTAAGTATAAAATCTGACCGATTCTTCGTCAGCAAAATGGCCGGATACGGCGAAATGCGGCAATTCTATGAATCTGCCTCCGAAATCGCCCGCAGCTTTGCGGAATGATCCGTCTGCAATGATGATATCCCAGTTTCCGCCTCTGACCCTGTCAAAGAAGTCGGATTCCTCTCTGATCCTGAAGTCGCCTTCTTCAGCTATCTCATCAAACATCGAAAACCATGTTGCTGCTGTAATCTCCGGAGCATCGCTGATGCCTTTTGTCTCCTCCCGGAGTGCTTCTCTGAGAGCGTTAGCCCGCACCTGCTGGTGTATAACCAATATATTCTTACCGTAAAGTTCTTCAGTACTGAGAGGAAGGCCTGCTCGCACATCTGCTATAAGCGGATCAGTGCACTCGTAAGGTGTTCCATATCTCTCTTTTAGAGATACAGCAGCCTTGAGTCCTGATGCAGCCACCACAATGTTCTTTTCCATTCTGCCTGCATCTGCGAAGTCTTCAAGTGAGCCTCCCGCACCGTAGCAGATAACTCTCCCGCAGCCCTTTGCTTTCAGGGTCTCTGTGATCCTCTTCCCGGTACTCAGACTGTCTGAGTCGAGCGGCGTGACACCTATGACCCCGACAGAACCCGGAATGATATCTTTTGCATTATCCTCCGGAATGAATCTCCTGAAACACTCAAGATATGTCTTTTCGATTCCCGAGTCATACCAGAGAACGCCATTACTGTCTACCGTTATGACCGGAAGCCCGGTCCTCTTCTCTGCCATGCGTCTGAGCGCTTTATAATCCGTTGCTATCGTCGCCGGCACCGGTGTACCGATGACAGCTATGAATTTTGCATCGATCTTAGCTGATGCCTTTTTGATTTTCTCTATGAGGAGATCGTCTCTTCCGAGAATAGCATCCATGTCCCTGAGTCCTGCAGAAAATATCGCACTTTTGGTGCTGAGCCATCTCGGCTCATCGAATCCGCACACATTCCCTGCACAGCCGCCGGCATCGCATATGATTATCATGCCGCCAAGCTCATAAAGTACAGCGGCAGCTCCCGACTGGTCCGGTGCAAATGGATATATTATTTTGTGAAGTCCTTTTACACTCATGCAAGGGCCTCCGTCATTTTTTCAAATAAGCGTGTTACTCCTGAATATCCGAAAGGCTGTTTCTCTTCATTCCACGGCACATTAGGACAATCCGGGTGATAGTACTCAGCATCTTTTCCGAGTGTCAGATCCGCATCTGCTCTGCTGCAGTCATAGAAGAGCATGGTCGGAGAAAGATTGGTGAACAGTCTGGTCTCCGGGGATATCTCCGAAAGATGTCTTATATATACATAGTCCTCGCGTGATACATTCGAATATATCTCCGGGACTTTGAATCCGTATTTTACCAGCGCGAGCGCGAGCTCAAAAGCATTGGCGTTGAGCATCTCGCCTACAGCAATGCTTATGCTGCCGTGCTTCTCTCTGAAATCTGCCACTGCCTTCTCTGCCCGTTCTCTGTATTCAGAATCGTCGAACACAGCGCCTATGCTTCCTGCAAACGCGCTGTACTGATTGGCTATTTTATCTGTCTGATACAGGCGCGTCAGTTCGAGATATGGTATTCCGAGCCTTCCCGCAAGGTCATCAGCAGCTGTCCTGGCCTCATGGTTGAGTATTATATTGAAATTGGCATGGGACATGCCCAGATAATCCTCAAAATCATTGCATCTGGATATCTCGTTGATCTTTTTTACTCCTGCCTGTCTGAGCAGATCATACAGCTCACAGTCATCAGTCAGAGGAGAAAAATACCCCATGATATTGACTGTTCGCGGATCTCTCTTCGCCGGCTCAAGAAGTGAATAGATCGCCTTGCGGACAAGTACCATCGGAGGCTTACGTCCTTCTCGCGTAAGTGCGTACATATAGCATGGTCTGACAGGCACTCCGGCGAGTGTCTCAGCCTTCCTGCATACCCTGTCCCAGTCTGTCCCGAGAAGAGCATCTACACAGGTAGCGCATATCATGACCGCGGATGGTTTCTCATCCAGATATTCAACTACTTCCCTGACTGCTTCAGGTACCCTTGCCAGGTGATCACCGTTTACGATATCTGATTCATCCATCAGCAGGAAGAAGAAACGGTCTTCATATCCTGGTATCTCAGACAAAAGCTTGGTATTGCGTCCACAGCATCCGGGCGCCACAAGCAGCATAACTGAGCCGGGAACGGCGAGTCCTGCTCTCTTGACACCGAATCCGGTCGCTCCCGGAGAGTTGAATGCAAGAGTTGCCGGCGAGCTGTATATCAGCTGCGTTGCAGGCACCAGTTCGGGTGGTATATTATCTGCACCTGCTTCATTAAGTTCTCTTATAGAAATACTGTATGGTTCTGTTATCATCTGTCCAGCTCCAGAAGCCTCTCTGCAAGCTCTGTGAATTTGCGGCTGATCGGCAGATCAGGATCTCCTTCGATCACGGTCATGCCCTGTTCCTCAAACTGATTGATCTCATCGCTTCTCGGGATATCTCCTATGATTTCAAGGCCTTTTTCTGCTGCAAAGCTTCTGACTTTTTCTTCTTCTCCGGGGATATTCCTGCGATTCAGGATTATCCCTGCGACGTCAGCATAGCCACGGTCTGCAAAATTCTCTACTGCGCTGCATATGTTATTGGCAGCATAAAGTGCCATCTTCTCTCCTGATGTTACGATCAGGACATGCTCGGCATACCCCTCTCTGATAGGAGCTGCAAATCCGCCGCAGACTACATCACCAAGCACATCATACATAACCACATCCGGTTTTACTGTCTCAAAGAGTTCCAGCTCCTCAAGCAGATTGAATGTGGCAATGATACCGCGCCCGGCACATCCGAGTCCCGGTGTCGGACCGCCGGTTTCGATACACAGGATATCGCCATATCCGGTCTCCGAAATCTCGTCGATAGATGCAATATCATCACCGTGATCTCTGATATAATCCATGACCGGCTGCTGGGCTCTTCCTCCCAGCAGATTGATAGTCGAATCAGCCTTCGGATCACAGCCTATCTGTATTACTTTTTTCCCAAGCGAAGCAAAAGCAGCCGAAAGATTGGCTGTCATGGTCGATTTACCGATACCGCCTTTGCCGTAGATCGCGAGTTTTAACATTCAAGTCTCTCCTGAATCTTATTCAAATCGTAAAAAAAGCTTCCTCATCCGGATAACCGAAATGAAAAAGCCTGCTTAAAAACATAGCAAAAGAATTGCTATTCTCAATTCCTATTGATTTCAGCAAACTTTC
>JBGUVT010000302.1:0-9538 GCA_045220485.1 Anaerovoracaceae bacterium
TCGGAGCTCGAAGAGCTTGATGAGAACAACGTGCATATCAATATTTTCGGAGAATATGACATGCTGCCGAAGGCTTCGGTCGATGCGATCAACAGGATGGTAGGCAGACTGGAGCACAATGACGGACTTATATTTAATATTGCGCTCAACTACGGCGGAAGAGATGAGATACTGAAGAGCGTCAGGGCACTTACCGCAGAATGCATAGAGAAGGGCAGAGACCCTCAGGAACTTACAGAAGATGACATCTCAAGATTCCTTTATTCCGGAAGCGCCCGCTTTAATGTACCTGATCCTGACCTTATAATCAGGACCAGCGGAGAGGAACGCATGTCCAATTTCCTCACGTGGCAGGGAGCGTACAGCGAGCTCATGTTCACAGACACTCTCTGGCCGGATTTCACTCCTGAAGAATACGCTGAAATGATAGACGCATACGCGAACCGTGACAGAAGGTTCGGCGGACGCAAGGAGAACGACAAATGAAAACAAGGATCATTTCCGGATTGATAATGGCGCCGCTGCTTATAGTCCTTTATCTGGGCGGCTGGTTCCTCTGGGCGGCAGCTCTCCTGATAGCCATAATGGGACTTCAGGAATTCTACAAAGGCTGGAGCAGCCTGGATGTTCATCCTTCAAAAGAGATTGGTTATATTATGACCGTGCTGCTTTTCGTGACAGCGATCCCGTACGGAGGCAAAGAGAGTTCCGTACCGCAGTTTTATGAGAACATGATGCTGATGTGCATATGGGTGTTCCTGGCTGCTGCTGCGGGAATGATATACGGCTGGAAGATAGACAGACGCGGGCCTTACGACGCGGTCGCCACAGTGACCGGTCTTGTGTATATACCGTTCTTTACATACCACATGGTACTGATCGATATGACCGATTACAGCCTCTTCATCTGGATAGTCATCATAGCGGCATTCGGATCGGACATATGTGCGTATTTCACGGGCTATTTTCTGGGCAGGCACAAGATGGCTCCTAACCTCAGCCCTAAGAAGACCATAGAAGGCGCAGTCGGCGGACTGATCGGAAGCTCACTGCTGTCAGGTCTCTTCGGATTCATATTCATGAGAGAAATGGCTGCTGTGTGTCTTGTACTCGGACTCGTAGGAGGAGCTGCCGGAATGGCAGGAGATCTCACGGCTTCGATGTTCAAGCGCAAGATGGGTATCAAGGACTACGGAACACTCATCCCCGGACATGGCGGGATCATGGACAGGTTCGACAGCGTCATCTTCGTAGCGCCTGTCGTTTATTACGCGATCTGTGCACTTACAGGCATACTGAACATATGAGAACAATGATCCACAGAATCTTCAGAAGAACAGCTGCACTGATGACCCTTTTGATGGTCATCGTGTTGATGAGCGCCGCAGTTACTGCTCCGGCGTTTGCGGATTCTCCTGAGGAGCAGGCGGATCGCATACTTGCCGGCATGAGCACTGACCGGAAGATAGCTCAGATGATGGTTGTCGCGATGCCGGCTTCAGGCGCAGCAAAGCTGCAGGAAGAGTATCAGTTCGGCGGCTACATCCTTTTTGGAAGGGACTTCATCAGGACCAATAAAAAGGGAATGAAGAAGCTGATTTCTTCGATACAGAGCAAGTCTGACATCCCGGCTCTTATGGGCGTGGATGAAGAAGGCGGCACTGTAGTGAGAGCTTCGCTGTACTCAAAGTACCGTAAAAAAAAGTTTCGCTCGCCCCGTCAGGTATATAAGTCAGGAGGTTACAAAGCGATAACAAAGGACACAAAAAACAAGGACAAGTTCCTTAAATCGCTTGGCCTCAACTGCAACTTCGGGCCTGTCGCAGATGTGCCTTACAGAAAAGGCAACTTCATATACGACAGATGCATCTCGACAAGTACCGGAAGAACGAAGAAATTTGTAAGACTTACGGTTTCGCAGATGGGGAGTGATGGAGTGGTGTCAGCGCTTAAACATTTCCCGGGATATGGCGGCAACGGGGATACCCACAGCAATATCATCCGTGACAAAAGGTCTCTCAGAACATTTGAGCGCAGGGACCTGAAACCATTCGCCGCCGGCATAAAGGCCGGTGCTGACATGATCATGATGTCGCATATAAAAGTGAATGCCTTTGACAGCAAAAGGCCGGCATCACTGTCAGAAAAGGTGCATATGTACCTGAGAAACGAGATGGGGTTTGAAGGAGTCATTATAACTGATGGCCTTGGCATGGCCGGTATCACGGATTTCGCGGGAGGAGATCCGGGCAATGCAGCTGTCATGGCAGTCAAGGCAGGAAACGACATGCTGTGCGTGACAACAAGCAGCAAGGCCTGCTTCAAGGCAGTCAGAAGTGCTGTAGAAAAAGGTGAGATATCAAAAGATCAGCTGGATGCATCAGTAAAAAGGATCCTGCTGATGAAAATAAAAAGAGACATAATACCCCGAAGCATGCCATAAGAGGCCAATACCACAGCCTTGACTGAACAGATAAACAGGACAGGAGAAAAGAATTGAAAACTGCAATATTATTCTTGCTCATGCTTTTGGTGCTCGTCATCCCGCATGAGTGGGGACATATGACTGTCGCAAGATGGTGCGGCGTAAAAATAAATGAATTCTCAGTAGGCATGGGTCCGCTGATCTTCAAGAAACAGAAAGGCGATACACAGTATTCCCTCAGACTGCTTCCTCTTGGAGGTTACTGTGCCATGGAGGGTGAAGAAGAGAATGTCGACAGCCCTACATCTTATTCAAACAAGTCCAATCTGCAGAAGATAGCGATACTGCTCGCTGGAGTAACGATGAATGTTATAATCGCTGTTCTCGCAGTGACAATAGCACTTTGCGTATCCGGAGTGGCCTGCAATACCCTCGACACGGTACAGCCGGGCTCACCGGCGGATGCTGCCGGATTAAAGGCCGGGGACACCATTGTTGAAATCAACGGCGTTAAGACCGGGACCTGGGACAAGGTGGTCGAAGGAGTAAACTCCTATGACGGCGGAGATCCTCTGGAGATAACATATGAGCGTGATGGTGAAAGATATACTACCGCTGTTACTCCTGAGATGAGCGAAGAATACGGGACTTACATGGTAGGCATAGTTGCCGGGACTACAAAAGATTTGCTGACCTGCGCCAGACTTGGTCCTGCCACCACATGGGAACTCAACAAATCCCTGATCGAAGGCTTCAAAATGCTGTTTACAGGAAATGTGAAGAGGGACGAGATCGCAGGACCGGTCGGACTTGTAAAGGTCGTCGATGCCGCTTCCGGTTATGGCTTAGGGTCGTATCTGATGCTTCTCGCGATCGTCAGCTTAAACCTGGCGATCTTCAACCTGATTCCTATACCGGGACTTGATGGGGGCAAGATATTCTTCATACTGCTTAAGATAATCTCGGGCGGAAGAATAAATGACGACATGGAGTACAAGGCGACTGTCATAGGAATGGCAGTACTGCTGACGCTCTTTGCGCTGATCACGATCAATGATGTAATGAACCTTTTCGGTTAAAGGAGACGGAATGTCAAGAATGGTCTATTGCGGCGATATCGCCATCGGAGGCGGAGCGCCGGTATCCATACAGTCGATGACAAATGTCGACACAAGAGATACAGATAAGCTGGTCAGGCAGATAAATGAACTGGCTGATGCAGGATGTCAGATCGTAAGGTGCGCTATCCCTGACATGGAGGCGGCTGAATCATTCGGCAGGGCAAAAAAGCTTGTAAGAGTACCTCTTGTAGCCGACATACATTTTGATTACAGACTGGCCATCGCGGCGATCGATGCGGGGGCTGATAAGATAAGGATCAATCCGGGAAATATCGGCAGCGTGGAAAGGGTAAGGGCTGTAGTCGATAAAGCCAGGGAGCATGATATCCCTATTCGTGTGGGTGTCAACTCAGGCTCACTCCAGAAGGACCTCCTGGAGAAACACGGAGGAGTCACTGCTGAAGCTCTTGCTGAGAGCGGTGCAGCCATGCTGAAGTATATCGAAGACCTCGGATACGACAGGCTGGTGGTCTCCATCAAATCATCAAATGTCCGCATGAACTACGACGCTCATCTGAGACTGAAGGAGCTTACTGACGCGCCTATACACATAGGAATAACTGAGTCAGGCACTCCGCGTAACGGAGAGCTTAAATCAGCCATAGGTATCGGAGCGCTTCTTCTTGCAGGTATAGGAGATACTATGAGAGTCTCTCTTACAGACGATCCGGTAAAGGAAGTACTCTTTGCGAGACGCATACTCGAGACTGTGGGTATGCGTGAAAAAGCCATCGATGTGGTATCATGCCCTACATGCGGCAGAACGGAAATAGATCTTATCGGCCTTGCCAACGAAGCAGAGGACAGACTCATGCCTATCGCGCAGAAGCGTGCAGATGCAGGCCTCAGACCTCTTAAGATCGCAGTCATGGGCTGCGCGGTCAACGGCCCCGGAGAGAGCAGGGAAGCTGACTACGGCATTGCAGGCGGAAAGGGCGAAGGCCTCGTGTTCAGTCACGGAGAAATACTTGAAAAGGTAGAAGAAGAAAGACTTATTGACAGGCTTATAGAGCTTGTTGAGGCTGACTGTGAATAAACAGGCAAAATGATAAAAATCTCTGAGGAAATTCTGACTACCGACGAGCTTAGAGAGGCGAGCGGCAAAGACATCAAGGACATAGACATAGAGATAACCAATGTGGCTGTGTCAAAGGTGAACGGAGGTACGAGCGTGGCGTTGAACATCGACGCCAAGCTCAATTTTGTGATGCCTAAAAAGACCGAGAACCTCATGAAAAAGAGGATCGCGGCAAGGATCGCCTCAGCTGAGAGAGTGAGATTCAATTATACATATACCGGAGTGATGATCCCTAAGCGGTCAGACTACGATGAAATGCCTGCAGAGCAGGCATCCGGAAACGGTGGTTATAACGGTGGAAACCGTTACAGGCAAAGCAGGAAGGATAAACCGGCCTTCACCAATTCCAGTGGAGAACTGGTGCTTTTAGGGGATGATTTCAACGGGGAATCAGTCCCTTACTCCGAACTTGAGGGACTTGTAGGAAGCAAGGAGAAGCCGGTAATAGAAGGTGAAGTGTTCAGCATCGAATCGATGCCTATCAAGAGCGGACGTCAGCTTATCACCATACTCATTGCTTCTGAGATCCGTACGTTCGGACTCAAGGCGTTCATTTCGGAAGACAAGCTCAAGGAGATACAGGAAAATCTCTCGCAGGGTGACATGATAAAAGCCCGCGGCAGCATCGAATACGATACATATGAGCATCAGAACCTCATGATGGTAAATTCCATCAGAAAGGTAGAGAAAAAGCTCAAGGAAGACACATATTCGAATGGCAGAAGGGTAGAACTCCACTGCCACACCAAGATGAGCGACAACGACGGTTTCAACGAGGTGAAGGATATAGTGAAAAAGGCTGCTTACTGGGGCCAGCCGGCTGTTGCCATCACAGACCACGGCGTAGTGCAGGCCTTCCCGGATGCGGCAAAGGAAGCTGCCAAGCAGGCCAAGAGCGGAAGGAACATAAAGATAATATACGGTGTCGAAGGATATCTGTATCCTGACGAAGACGCTATGGAAGCTGACGGTACCATCGACATCAGGAAGAACAGAACTTATCACATAATCATTCTGGCGAAGAACCAGACGGGACTCAAAAATATCTATAAGCTGGTCAGTACTTCGCACATCGATTACTTCTATAAGCGCCCGAGGATACCACGCTCCGTACTGCAGGCTCACAGAGAGGGGCTGATAATAGGTTCCGCCTGCGAGGCAGGTGAGCTGTACCAGGCAGTGATAAGGGGTGCTGATGACGATGAACTCGACAGAATCGCGTCTTTCTATGACTACCTGGAGATACAGCCTTTAGGCAACAACCGCTTCATGATAGAAGACGGCATCGCGAGAGATGACAACGATCTCATAGCCAATAATTTGAAGATCATTGCAACTGCCGACAGGCTCGGAAAGATGACCGTAGCTACTACGGACTCGCATTATCCGACTAAGGAAGCATCTATCTACCGCAATATCATTATGGCAGGCATCGGCTTCCGCGATACACCTTCAGATTCGCTCTATCTGAGAACGACGGACGAGATGATGAAGGAGTTCGAATACCTCGGAGACAGGGCAGAGGAAATAGTCATTACCAACACCAACAAAATCGCCGACATGGTTGAGGAGGTGCTTCCTGTCCCTAAGGGCAAATTCCCGCCTAAGATCGAAGGCGCCGAAGATAAGCTCAGGGAGAGCTGCTACAGTAAGGCGAAATCAATATATGGCGATCCGCTGCCTCCTGAAATAGAGGAAAGGCTGGAGACTGAGCTTAGCTCCATCATCGGAAACGGATATGCTGTGATGTATATAGCTGCACAGATGCTCGTTCATAAGTCTAACAAGGATGGTTATCTGGTAGGATCCAGAGGCTCGGTAGGCTCTTCATTTGCCGCTACCATGGCGGGCATCACGGAGGTAAACCCTCTGGCGCCTCACTATATCTGTCCGGAGTGCAGGCACTTTGAGTGGTCGGACGAACCGGGCAAATACGATGTAGGCTACGATATGCCGGAGAAGGCATGTCCTGAGTGCGGCACACGCATGAAGAAAGAGGGCCTCAATATCCCGTTCGCTACCTTCCTCGGATTCAAGGGCGACAAAGAACCTGATATCGACCTTAACTTTGCGGGTGAATATCAGCCGGTCGCACACAGATACGTAGGCGAGATCTTCGGCGAAAAAAACGTATATAAGGCCGGAACTGTAGCTACCATCGCCGACAAGACTGCCTTTGGATACGTAAAACATTACGTCGAGGACAATCACATAAACGCTAACAAATATGACATAGATTATCTTGTAAAAGGCTGCACGGGAGTAAAGAGGACGACCGGACAGCATCCGGGAGGTATCATCGTCGTTCCGGATGACCACGAGATATATGAGTTCTGTCCTATACAGAAACCTGCCAACAAGAGGGATACTGACGTCATAACGACTCACTTCGATTATCACAAGATCGACGAGAACCTCCTGAAGCTGGATATTCTCGGACACGATGTGCCTCAGCTGATAAGACACCTTCAGGTAATGACGGGAGTCGACCCTATGAACATCCCTCTGGATGACAGGGAGACTCTGAGCATATTCACATCACTGGACGCACTTAAGATAAAGAACGAAAATTACAGGTTCACGCACGGCACATACGCAATACCTGAGTTCGGCACCAGCTTTACCCGGGGCATGCTTGATGACATCCATCCGACCACGGTCTCGGCACTGATCAAGATGTCGGGATTCTCTCACGGAACCGCAGTATGGACCGGAAATGCGCAGGACCTTCTCAGAAACGGAACTGCGACTATTGACGAGGTCATCTCGTGCCGTGACGATATCATGAACTTCCTGATCAAAAAGGGCCTCCCGAACGGAGACGCGTTCAAGATCATGGAGATCGTAAGAAAGAACCGTGTGCTCAGTGAGGAGCAGCTCAACATGATGAAGGACCACGGCGTGCCTGACTGGTACATCTGGTCATGCGAGACGCTGCAGTACATGTTCCCGCGTGCACATGCAGCGGCATACGTAATGATGTCTATAAGAATGGCGTGGTTCAAGGTCAACTATCCGGAAGCCTTCTATGCTGCATGGTTCAGCTCAAAGGTGGATAACTTCGACGCCGACATCATCGGCCTGGGCATACCGGGAGTAGAGAAGAGGATGGATGAGATAGAAAAGCTCGGTAATACTGCTACTGCCAAGCAAAAGGAACAGCTGACTGTATATGAAGTAATGTACGAGGCATTCTCGAGAGGATTCACTTTTGCAGAGCCTGAGCTGGGAATTGCAGAACCTTGCAGATTCTCTGTGGTGGAAGGAAAGATAATGCTTCCTTTCAATGCGATAAACGGAATAGGCGACACAGCTGCTGAATCGCTTGCAGCTGCATATGCCGAGAAGCCTTTTAATACTCTCGATGACGTAAGATCAAGAACAAAGCTCACCGGCACCAACATAGATGACCTTAAGAAACACGGACTGTTTAAAGGACTGCCTGAATCCGCACAGATAAGTATATTTGATCTGTAGGGGGATCACGCGCTGCGCTCGATCTCCCAGCGGCATTCACGGTAGAAGTAGAGCAGTTTATAGCTGACGCGGCGGCCTTCATTGATGGTACAGCAATCATAGACGATGCGTGAAACACCGCCTGCGCCGAGCCATTCTATATTCTTAATGTCCGTAATCCTGACCGTCTTCTTGATACCGAACTCCACCACCTTGAATCTTATAGGGCGGGGAGACATCGCTCCTACATCGAAAACGGCCAGCACATCAACTGCCTGCCTCATAATATTCCATGGCATCCCGGCAGTATAATGATAGCGAACAAACGTTCTGATTTCAATATTGCAAGTTGTATTTGATTGTATAAAAACATAAACGATATGAGTTACAGGATATTTGTCATAAATCCGGGATCAACGTCCACAAAACTCGCATATTTTGAAGATGAGAAAAAGCTTTACGAAGCCAACGTATTTCATGATGCGCCTGAGCTCGCAAAATTCGCGAGTGCGTATGATCAGCTGGACTTCAGAAAGCAGATGATATTGGAATTTCTCAGTGAAAACGGGATAGATCTGCGCGGCGTGGATGCGATAGTCGGCCGCGGAGGCAGCACAGCCACGATCAACAGCGGAGTGTATGAAATTAACGATAAACTTTTAGAGGACACTAAAAACAAGGTGACCGGTGTTGATCACCCGGCTAACCTCGGAGCACCTCTGGCAAAGGAATTTGCTGCTGAGTACGGAGGGATAGCCCTGATGGTGGACGGACCTAAGGTGGATCAGTTCACAGATGAGGCACGTATTACCGGCATTGACGGGCTGTACAGGGGATCGAGCCTGCATGTCCTGAACCTCAGAGGCACAGCACAGCTGCACTGCAGGCGGTATGGCATGAAATACGAGGATTCGAATCTCATCGTATGCCATATAGACGGAGGCATGTCCATATCCGCACATGATCACGGCCGCATGGTGGATGGTACTAACAACGCTCTCGGAGAGGGACCGTTTACACCTACACGCATAGGCGCTCTGCCTGTTCAGGCGGCTGTTGAGTATTTCGGAGGATCAGGCGCTCTGAAAGTCGGCGATGCCTGCACCAGATCGGCGGGATTCGTAAGCCATTTCGGCACTTCCAATTCTGACAAAGTGCATGAGATGGTCGAAAAAGGCGATCCGAAAGCGGTCCGCGTGTGGAATGCCATGCTCTACAACATATGCAAGGGCATAGGAGAAATGGCGGTAGTACTGTCCGGAAAGGCAGATGCCATAATCCTCGGCGGAGGGCTCCTCAGGTTCGATGACATATATGAGTATATAAACGAACGCTGCGGATGGATAGCCCCGGTTTATTCATATCCGGGAGAGGTGGAGCATGAAGCCATGGCAGCGGGAGCACTCAGGGTACTCAGGGGTGAGGAAGAGCCTCAGGTCTATACGGGTATCCCGGTCT
>JBGUVT010000303.1:0-14139 GCA_045220485.1 Anaerovoracaceae bacterium
TACGATGAACGCATGATGTATCAGAATGCATCTGCGTTAAGAACTCAGGCTTTTGATGGCCGGGATATATCAGGATTTGTTCCCGAATGCACATATTCATCAATTAAGAGCAGCCATCTTACCGGCCCTGACCGGGACAAATGGTTCGATACCTTGAGATATGCAGTCCTGTCTAATGATACGGAGACTATAGAAGACTGCCCGTCCGGAGGTGAAGGACTGGCGTCACTTCTGAAGGAAAGCGCTGCATCAGCAGCATCCTGGAGTGATCTTATAAGACATATCAAGTCAAAGAGGTACACATATACCAGGTTATCGAGGCTGTGTATGCAGCTTGTCCTGGGTATAAGCAGAAGTAAATACAATATTGGAGGACCCGAATATATCAGGGTGTTGGGTTTCAGCGAAAAGGGAAGGGAACTTCTAGCTGAGATAAGAGATGAAGAGACGGCGTTGCTGCCTGTAATAATCAATGTCAATAAATCAGTGAAAGATCTGAACGAAAAAGCGGCGGAACTTCTTCAGCTGGATATGCACGCGTCAGATGTTTACAATCTGATGACAACAGGAGATCTTGGTGCATTCAGCGATCACAGACATTCTCCGGTAATGATCAAAAAATAAAAAACCGCTGACATCAGCGGTTTGATGGTCGGGGTGACATGATTTGAACATGCGACCTCTTCGTCCCGAACGAAGCGCTCTACCAAGCTGAGCCACACCCCGATATTCGCAACATAGATAATGTAGCACAAAATAAAATGTAAATCTACACTTTTATTAAAAACTTTTATAAAAAAATATTTTTGAAAGCTTGAAAATATCCTGATAAAACCGTTGACAAGCCCGAAATCGGTGAATATAATGTATCGGTGCGACAAGATAAGTACTAATATTGATAAAAAAATTTGAACATATAAGGAGGTGTCGACAGTGGCAGTACCTAAGAGGAAAACATCACAGGCTAAGACCAGCGGCAGAAAGGCTGCTAACATGAAGAAGAGCATGACCGGACTTTCGATCTGTCCTCAGTGCCATGAGCCAAAGCTTCCACACAGAGTATGTCCTACATGCGGTTATTATGACGGCAAGGACGTCGTTAACGCAGAGTAGTGGAAAGAAATCATTAAAAAGATCAGACGAAGCCCCTGCGAAGGGGCTTTTGTTTTGTTAAGAATGATGTCACAAAACCTACATGTTGTAGTATAATAGATTGGATTTCTACATTATGTATGATATGAATATATGACACGGGGATCGGGTAATGGCACAGCAGACAAGCAGTAACAATACAAAACGCGGACCGGGAAGACCTCCCGGGAGTAAAAATAAACCAAAGAATACATCATCGGGTACAACATCCAGAAAATCATCCTATTCAGGGAATCCTACTAAACAGGAAGTACTTGATGAGATGAAACGCAGGAGCGACCGTGATAAAAGAAACAACGATGTGATCTGGAGCATAACTCTGATCGCCATCGCGCTGTTCCTTTTCTTTACTGTTGTTATGGATACGACCGGCAGCTTCGGGATGACAGTGCACGATATCTGCAACGGACTGTTCGGAAAGATGGCGTTCGTGCTTCCTTTCCTTGTCCTGATTTTCGCGCTTCTGCTTCTTGCGGGAAAGCTTAGCCATATCAACACGCGCACAGCCATTTTCAGCCTGCTTATCTTTATTAATATGTGCGTACTCAATTCGTACAGATCCATTGATCCTGAAGATATAAGGTTCGGTTTCAAGGATATGGTTGATTTCTATATTTACGGTGTTGACGGCAAAAAGGGAGGCGTGATAGGGATGGAGATCGGCTCCATTCTCGCTAAGCTTTTCGGAATGCCTGGCCTTATTATCATTTCCGTAACAATACTGATAATATCGATCTTCATGGTCGCCAATTCTCCTATATCAAGGCTGGCCGGCCAGATCGGTACAAGACGCGAAACGAACAGAATACTCAGAGAAATCGAAGAAGACGAGAAGCGGAAGCTTACGGACGATCAGATCAAGGCTGCAATTGCGGCAGACCCTTCCATTTCAGCTGCTGCTCCTGCTGAGAAAAAGCCTTTCTGGAAATCGATTATCAGCGGCATAATCCGTGAAGAAGAAGAGCCTGATACCGGGAAAGCTGAGACAGTACAGGCGCCGGCTCCTGTACCATCTGTAAGTGATATACCTAAACCTTTCAGCAGCAATTCTTCTGCCCGTGCAGAAAGCATGGATTACACTCAGATAATCAACACGCCGGTACCCGCTACAGATAAAAAGATGAGCAGGGGTACACTGTTCGGTAAAATGAAAGGCATATTTGCAGGCATTGACAGCGAGACCGGTGAAACAATAACTTCAGAGACTCTGAAGAAGTCTGAACCTTCGGGTAATAAAGGTCTCAACGGAGACAAGCCTGTACCGAGGAGTGTTTACTCCGACAGCAGGAATTTCGATACTGACGACGAGGATTACGGATATCCCGGTAAAAAACGTGCTGCATCAAAACCGGCAGCCAGGACCGGCATGGGACTTGGGGACCCTGACGAGATAGTGCATTCCGGGTCATATGGGCTCGACGGACATGATAAATCAGGTAAAAAGGTAAGGACTACCGGTCTTGAGCCTGAAACAGCTGCAAAAGCCGTAAGTGCTGTTAATAACACTGCTGCACCTAAGCCAAAGGCTTCATCGCAGAAGACAGCGGCTCCTAAGCAAGCGGCTCCAAAGCAGGAGACACCAGTTCCTGAAGCAAGCCCTGACGATGCTGCCATTTCAGCCGGGTTCAATACCACAACCGATGATATGTCCTATGAGCTGCCTCCGGTCAGCCTTCTCAAGAAAGACACCGGATCAAAGCAGATCATGAGTGATGCTCAGCTTCAGGCAAGGGCAGAGCTCCTTGAGCAGACACTGAAGGATTTCGGAGTAGATGCCAGAGTCCTTAAGGTAACACAGGGTGCATCTGTTACAAGATATGAAGTGCAGCCTGCAACCGGTGTAAAAGTCGCAAGCATAACAAGGCTTGCCGATGATATAGCTCTCAATCTGAGAGCCAAGAGCCTGCGTATTGAAGCACCTATACCTGGTAAGGCTGCGGTAGGCATTGAAGTCGAAAATGACAAACCTGCCCCTGTGCTGATACGTGATCTTATCGAATCAGATGAGTTCATGGAATCATCATCCGTTATAGAATTCGTCGTCGGCAAGGACATTTCAGGCAATAATATCGTTGCGGACCTGCGGGATATGCCGCACCTGCTCATTGCAGGAGCGACCGGTTCGGGAAAGTCTGTCTGCATCAACTCAATAGTCACAAGCTTCCTTTATAAAGCCAGACCTTCTGAGCTGAAGCTGATCATGATAGACCCTAAGGTGGTAGAGCTCGGAAATTACAACGGCATTCCTCATATGCTCACACCTGTAGTGACCGATCCGCGAAAGGCAGCGCGTGCTCTCGCAATTGCCGTAGAGGAGATGGACAAGAGATATGAGCTCTTTGCCGAACACAATGTAAAGGATCTTAATTCATACAATGAGCTCATGAGAGTTGACGGAAGATATGCAGACTGCAAGCCTCAGATCGTTATCATTATCGATGAGCTCGCAGACCTTATGATGGCATCTCCGTCGGAAGTTGAAAATTCGATCTGCCGTCTGGCTCAGAAGGCAAGAGCTGCCGGCATGCATCTTATTGTTGCTACACAGAGACCTTCTGTAGATGTTGTCACGGGTCTTATCAAAGCCAACATTCCTTCCAGGATCGCATTCAGCGTGGCTTCACAGTTTGACTCACGTACTATTCTGGACATGGCCGGAGCTGAGAAGCTTCTCGGAAAGGGCGACATGCTGTTCTCTCCTGTAGGCTCTACCAAGCCATACAGAGTACAGGGTCCGTACATTTCCGAAAAAGAGATAGATAAGGTCATAAGATTCGTTAAAAAAGAGGGCGGAAATCCTGACTACGACGAAGAACTTAAAAACGCTATAGAAAACGCTGACAAGAGAACAAGCAAGGAGCCTCAGGACGAACTGACTGAAGATGCTATAGCATTCATCTTCAAGTCAAAGCAGGCTTCTGTATCCATGCTTCAGAGAAGATTCCGCATCGGTTATAACAGAGCCGCCAGAATCATTGATGAAATAGAGGAAAAAGGCATAATCGGTCCTTCCGACGGATCAAGACCACGCCAGCTTCTTATAACCGAAGAAGAATATTATGGCGGTTATGAATCAGAACCTGAGGCAGAACCGGAACCTGAAACGGCTGCAGAACCGGAACCCGTTTATGAGCCGGAACCGGAGCCTGAGCCGGTATATGTATCTGAAAACGTGCGTGAGCCTGAGTATGAAATGGCTTCTGAAGATGATGGTATACGCAGCGGAACCGGACTCAGCACCACACAGGCAATGGATTCGTTCAATTCATTGCCGGAATCAGTACGTCGTATGATAATGGATGCGGACAGTGAAAGTGATTATTGATCAATGAAAGTTTTTATCGACACATACGGATGCGCAAAAAATGAATACGACTCTTCAGTACTTGCAGCCTCTCTTGAAGAAAGAGGCTGCAGCATCGTTTACGATGCTCTCGAAGCTGATGCTTTGATACTGAACACATGCGGGTTCATAGAGGACGCCAAAAAGGAATCCATTGACAGGCTGTTCGAACTTATCGAACTGCGCGGAGAGGATAAAAAACTGATAGTCACAGGATGCCTTTCCGAGCGCTATCACAAGGAACTCGCTGAGGAACTGCCTGAAGTAGACATGTTTTTCGGTGTCAATGATTATGATGATATCCCTGACATCCTCCTTTCTGATACTGATAAAGACAGCTCAGATATGGTAGGTTGTGTACTCGACTGCCTTCCATACCGCAAACGCAACTATGATCTCATAGAAGAAGATCCATACTATGGGTATCTTAAGATTGCAGAGGGCTGCTATAATGCCTGCAGTTTCTGTGCTATTCCGGGCATAAGAGGAACTTTCCGGTCAAAGAAGATGGAAGACTGCGTCAGGGAAGCCGAAGACATGGCTGCTGCCGGCATCAAAGAACTTATCCTGATTGCACAGGATACATCCCAGTACGGGCGCGACCTTTACGGTGAGATCCGACTGCCGGAGCTTCTTCACAGACTCTGCGGTGTAGAAGGCATCGAATGGATAAGACTGATGTACGTTTACGATAATGGTATTACCGATGAACTTATCGATACCATCGCAAGTGAGCCTAAAATCTGCAAATATATCGACATGCCGATCCAGCATATATCGGATAATGTGCTGAATCTGATGAGAAGACGCTCAACGGGAGACTCTATCAGGTCTGTCATCAGAAAACTAAGAGACAGAATTCCTGATGTACATATAAGGACTACATTGCTCGTCGGTTTTCCAGGCGAGACTCAGAAAGATATCGATGAATTAGTTGAATTCATTGATACTTACGAGATAGACAGGCTTGGAGCCTTTGCATTCTCCGACGAAGAGGGAACGCCTTCATATACTATGGATGGCAAGATCCCGGATGAGGAGCGCACGGCAAGACGCAATATTGTAATGGAGCATCAGCTTGCCGTAAGCGAAATGCTGAACGAACGCAAGATAGGCAATGTATATGAAGTCATAGTCGATAAGTGCATCGAAATTGATGCAGAAGACATGGTGGATGATTTCAGTAATGCTGATGAAGCAGTCCTTTCACAGCTTGTTAATGTTTATTCCGGACGCACCAGATATGATGCGCCTGAGATAGATTGCGATGTAACCTTCAGGACAAACAGGATGGACCTTATCCCGGGTGACATCGTAAAAGTACGTATAACCGACACTTATGAATATGATCTTGAGGGAGAAGAGGTAGAACAATGAATCTTCCAAACAAACTGACATTAGGCCGAATGATAGCAGTCCCGTTTTTTATAGCAGCATACCTGCTTGGTTACTATCCGGCTGCACTCGTTATTTTCTGTGCCGCATCTTTTACTGACTACCTTGACGGAAATATAGCCCGTAAGCAAGGACTGGTTACAAATTTCGGAAAGATAATGGACCCGCTTGCAGACAAGATCCTTGTCTATTCAGCCCTGTGTCTGTTCATAGAATCAGATATCATAAAGGCCTGGATGCTGATTCTCATACTTGCCCGTGAATTCGTAGTTGCAGGCATGAGAACCGTCGCAGCCTCTGAAGGAACCGTATTGGCTGCAGGAATGTCCGGCAAAATCAAAACAGTGCTTCAGATGGTAGCCGTAATCCTTTATATTTTCGCGCTATGTCTGACGGATGCAAAGCCAACTGTTATGATGGTCGCAAATGTGGTTTTCTATGCATCTCTGGTCATGACAGTCTATTCCGGAGCGGAGTACGTCTGGAAAAACCGCAGCGTTTTCAGCATGTAAAGGAGATATAGTACGTGAAGACTTCCATACTCGCTGTCGGCACCGAACTGCTTTTCGGTCAGACTGTCAATACTAATGCAGCATTTTTATCTGACAAGCTCAACCACATGGGATTCGATGTGATGTATCATTTTGTGGTTGGGGACAATCCTGCAAGGCTCAAGGAAAAATTAGCTGAGGCTTTCATGGATACTGATCTGGTTATTCTGACCGGGGGCCTTGGACCAACACAGGATGACCTTACAAAAGAAATGGTTGCAGAGTACATGGGAAGGGATATGTATCTTGATGATGCAGTCATGGAGCAGCTCGCAGGTTTTTTTGAAAAACGCGGGAGAAAGATGACTGAGAATAATGTCAAGCAGGCATATCTTCCGCTTGGCTGTACTCCTTTTTACAATGCCTCGGGCACAGCGCCGGGATTTGCGCTGAATGTTGACGGCAAGACTGCGATCTGCCTGCCGGGACCTCCGCGTGAAATGAAATGGCTCTGGGAAAACGGAGTCAGGGAGTACCTTGAACAGTTCATGGACAAAAAGATGTTCTACCGGGTCATACGTACTATAGGCATAGGAGAATCTGATCTTGAAACGCTGCTCATGCCTGTTATAGATGGGCAGACCGACCCTACGGTTGCTACATATGCAAAAGAAGGGGAGTGTACGCTCAGAGTAGCATCACAGAGAGATACGATCGAAGAAGCTGAGGCTGCTGTGCAGGAAATGACAGCGCGCATAGACAACCTGGCCGGAGAATACATCTACAGTTACAATGATGAAGACCTCAATGAAGTTGTTGTAAGGATACTCAAAGAAAAAGGACTGAAAATCTCTTCCGCTGAATCGTGTACAGGAGGTCTGTTCCCGTCAGCGATTACCGATGTGGCAGGAGCATCGGATGTTCTTTCTTCTGCATATATAACCTATTCAAATGAAAGCAAGATAAAAGAGGTAAATGTTCCACCTGAACTGATTGACAGATACAGCGTGGTAAGTCCTCAGGTTGCAGAGGCAATGGCAATAGGAGCCAGGGCACGTTCAGGGGCAGACATAGCAATATCGATAACAGGTTTTGCAGGACCGGAAGCCGATCCCGGCCGTGAAGCAGGCGAAGCCTACATAGGCTACGCAATGGGCGATGAATCAGGTTACTATGAAGTCCGTACATCAAGAAATGACCGCAAGTGGAACCGTAATTACTTTCTGCTGAGGATGCTGAGAGCCGTATATCTGCTTATAAGGTAAGTTTTGGTCCGGTACAGTAAAAAGGTGCTGCGTACCATAAAAAGGTCTTCATATGTCGAATAAAGGGCTGTAACCGTTCGACTTACATAAACATTTGAAAATATAATATTGACAGAGCAAGTTTATCGCAGTATTATCTAAAAGAACATGTGTTCTATAAATTAAACGGAGGCAATATGGCAGTTCAGAATGCAGGCAGCGCGGAAAGCGCAGCAAAAGAAAAAGCTTTACAGCAGGCTCTGGATCAGATACAGAAGCAATACGGCAAGGGCGCTATCATGCGTCTCGGCGAATCCGGCCCTGTAAGCAATATAGATGTTATTTCAACAGGATCGGTCAGCCTTGACTTTGCTACAGGAGTAGGCGGATATCCGAAGGGAAGGATCATAGAGATATATGGTCCGGAATCTTCAGGAAAAACAACTCTTACTTTGCATGCTATTGCCGAGGCTCAACGCAACGGCGGCCAGGCAGCGTTTATCGATGCGGAGCACGCGCTTGATCCTGTATATGCTAAAAACCTTGGCGTAAATGTTGACGAGCTTCTGGTTTCCCAGCCGGATACCGGGGAGCAGGCACTCGAGATCTGCGAGATGCTTACAAGGAGCGGAGCTGTTGATATCATAGTTATAGACTCAGTTGCTGCTCTTGTACCTAAAGCAGAGATACAGGGTGAAATGGGAGATTCCCACGTAGGCCTTCAGGCAAGGCTCATGTCACAGGCTCTTCGTAAAATAGCAGGTGCTATCAACAGGTCAAGCACCTGTGTTATCTTCATTAACCAGTTAAGGGAAAAGATCGGCATTATGTTCGGTAACCCTGAGACTACCACCGGCGGTCGGGCGCTTAAGTTTTATGCATCCATGAGACTTGATGTAAGAAAGATCGATACGATCAAGAAAGGTGAAGAGGTACTCGGAAACCGTACGAGAGTCAAAATCGTAAAAAACAAGGTAGCACCTCCGTTCAGGAAAGCCGAGTTTGACATTATGTACGGCACAGGCATTTCACTTTCGGGAGATATCCTCGATCTTGCTTCAGATGTGGGCATAATCGATAAGTCCGGTTCCTGGTACAGTTATAAGAATGAAAGAATCGGTCAGGGCAGAGAAAATGTCAAAGCGTATCTTGAAGCCAACCCGGATGTTCTTGAAGAGATTCGCGGCAGACTTATGAAGCACCTGAGGGGAACAGATGAAGACATCAATGTTGATGAAGATGGAGTTGTAATCGAATAAATGGAGCTCTATAACGGAAGACCACTGGACGTTTCGGGCAGAACTGAAAAGGAGATCCGGGTATACGATTATCTTGATGATCTGTCTATCAGCTACAGCAGACTCGATCACCCACCTGCATTCGGCTCGGAAACAGAATTGTGTGAGGAGATAGAAAAATCTCTTGGTGCAAAAATCTGCAAGAATCTTTTTCTTGCAAACCGTCAGCGTACAAAATTTTACATGCTGATGATACCTGAACATAAAGTATTCCGGAGCAGCGATGTTTCGAAGCAGGCCGGAAGCTCAAGACTTCACTTCGCTGAATCAGAATACATGGAAGAACTAATAGGCTGCACACCGGGATCGGCGAGCGTTATGGGCCTTATATATGACACAGATCACAGAGTCCAGCTGCTCGTAGATGACGAAGTAATAAACGCGGAATATGTCGGCTGCCATCCATGTATCAATACTTCGAGCCTTAGAATCAGGTCTGAAGACATATTTAAGAAGTTCGTAGAGGCTACAGGCCACGACTTCATAATAGTACATGCTGAATAATAGAAATTTTCTGAAATTCCTTCTTGACCTTGCAATCGCATTGTAGTATCATTTTCTGCGGTTAACCGCACGGAGCGGGTTTTAAGCGTAGCACCCAAACTCCGGCGAGTCTGGTTTAAGGAGGAATTTGATATTATGTATGCTATCATCAAGACAGGTGGCAAGCAGTACAGAGTACAGCAGGGAGACGAGTTCAGAGTTGAGAAGCTCGAGGCTAACGTAGGCGACAAAGTCGTTTTTGACGAAGTCGTAGCTGTAGGCGGAGACAAGCTTGTCGTTGGCACACCATTCGTAGAGGGATATGCAGTAGAGGCTGAGGTCCTCGAGCAGGGCAAAGCTGATAAGGTAATCATCTACAAGTACAAGGCAAAGAAAGATTACAGACGTAAAAACGGTCACAGACAGCCATATACGCTGGTAAAGGTAACCGGTATCGGCGCTTCCGCCAAGAAGGCAGAGAAGGCCGCTAAGGCTGAGGAGCCTGCAAAGGAAGAAGCTAAGGCTGCACAAAAGGTCAGCGCTTCGATGAAGAAAGACGAGCTTCTGGCAGTTGCAAAAGAAATGGGAGTCGAAGTAGACGCTAAGGCTACAAAGGCTGACATTATCGCTGCTATCGAGGCTAAGTAATTTAGAGGAGGAAGCAAAATGTCAAGTAAAAAAGGAGTAGGAAGTTCCAAGAACGGCAGAGACTCCGAGGCGAAAAGACTTGGACTCAAGGTAGGTGCCGGTGAATATGTAAGCGCAGGAAGCATCCTCATGAGACAGAGAGGAACAAAGTTCCATCCTGGCAACAATGTTGGCAAGGGCGGAGATGATACTCTTTTTGCTAAGATCGACGGAACAGTAAAGTTCGAAAGATACGACAAGAAGAGAAAGCAGATCAGCGTTTATAGCAAAGAAGCTTAAGGCTTATGGCTCCTGCACATGATGTAGGAGCCGCTTTTATTTTAAGAGAAATGTTTGTAGACAGAGCAGAAATAACCATCATATCAGGCAAAGGCGGCAATGGTGCAGTCACTTTCCGCAGAGATCCGTATGTTCCTGACGGAGGTCCGGACGGCGGAGACGGAGGAAATGGCGGCAGCGTCATTTTCATTGCCGATAAAAACTTAAGAACCCTTATGGATCTTAAGTATAAAAGAAAATATCAGGCAGAAAA
Source organism: Anaerovoracaceae bacterium (assembly GCA_045220485.1). Classification (GTDB taxonomy): domain Bacteria; phylum Bacillota; class Clostridia; order Peptostreptococcales; family Anaerovoracaceae; genus Crickella. Next base: position 10,587 of record JBGUVT010000303.1, read on the forward strand.
CGGACAGCCGGGAATGAAAAGAAACCGCTTTGGTAAGAAGGGGCAGGATCTGTATATAAAGGTTCCTGTAGGTACTATGATCATAGATAAGGAAACCGGCCACCTGATGAAAGACCTGGTAAAGGACGGCGATACTGTAGTTGCAGCAAAGGGCGGACGCGGCGGCAAAGGAAATGTGCACTATAAAAGCAGCATACGACAGGCTCCTAACTTCGCGGAAGCCGGTGGTCCTGCAAAAACGAGAGAAGTAGTACTCGAACTGAAGCTGATCGCAGATGTCGGACTCCTGGGGTTCCCTAATGTAGGTAAATCCACACTTCTTTCGGTATGTACCAATTCCAAGCCGAAAATAGCCGGATATCACTTTACAACGATTGATCCTAATCTGGGTGTGGTATATCTTCATGACACCAGTTTTGTCATGGCTGATATAGCCGGTATCATCGAAGGAGCATCACATGGAGCCGGGCTTGGATTCAAGTTTCTGAAACATATAGAAAGAACCAAGGTCCTGATTCATGTAGTAGATGTTTCCGGATCAGAAGGCAGGGATCCTGTCGAAGACTATAATAAAATCAACGCTGAGCTTAAGGAATTTGATCCAAGGCTTGCAGAAAAGCCTCAGATAGTAGCTGCCAATAAGATCGATCTTGTTACTGATCAGGAGAAATACAGGGAATTCATGGATTATATGGCTGAAGAAGGCCGTGAAGTATATCCTATCAGCGCAGCAGCAAGACAGGGCATAGACGAGCTGATGAACGCAGCACTCAGAGGTGTTGAGAATTATGTCGAGCCTGATGAAGAGCCTATGGTGATGTTCGACTTTGAAGCTGATGAAAACGAAGCGGATTACAGGGTCATCAGCGCTTACAAAGACGAGGATGGATCATACGTGCTTGAAGGAAAGCAGCTCCTTAAGATTTTCCGTTCGACTAACTTCACAGACAGCGGATCGATCAGATACCTGTACAACTACATAGAAAAACAGGGCGGAATAAAACTGCTGAGGGAACTCGGGCTCAAAGAAGGAGATACTGTCAGAATAGAAGATTTCGAATTCGAGTTCACAGAAGACTAGATTCACTTTATTCTGCATTTTCTGCACTTTTTTCAACATAAACAGAATGCACAAAAAAAGCATGACCGGTCATCCGGTCATTTTTTGTTGTTTTCCGGTCATTTATTGACCGATACAGGTAGATATAAGAATTTTAAGGGTAGTTTGTACATCAGCAGAACTATTCTTATACTGACAGCATTAAGTGAAAGAGGTGAAGACTGATGGAGATTAATGCTGTTGGTAAGTTAAAGGATGCTTTAAAAGGACTTCTTGGCGATAAGAAAACTCTAATAAAAATTCTTTCTGTCGCACTTATACTTATTGCTGCTTTAGTACTGAGAATACATGACGAAAACAAGGCGGATATCACCATTGAAACAGCAGACACTGCTGCTGTAGAAACTGATACCGGTGAAGACAGCAATGTCAGGACTCAGCCAATATTCGTGGATATCGGAGGAGCTGTAGAAAATCCGGGGGTTTATCAGGTATCTAACGATACGAGATTATTCCAGGTTATAGAGATGGCCGGAGGCCTGTCTGAAGAAGCTGATGCTGATCATGTTAACAGGGCATCTTTTGTTGAGGACGGACAAAAGATAATAATACCCGTGAAAGGAAGCGAAAATAATGGTGGCCTGACATCAGCGGATACAGCAGTTTCATCTGCAGATACCGGACTTGTTAATATCAATACCGCTTCCGCAGATGAACTCAAATCCTTAAGCGGCATAGGAGATGTAACAGCTGAAAAGATCATAGAATACAGATCGTCAAACGTCTTTAAAAGCAAAGAGGATATTATGTCGGTCGATGGTATAGGAAGTAAGACTTTTGAAAAAATTAAAGACGACATAACAGTATAGTTCAGGAGGCAATGAAATGTACGGTATTACACCATCGGAAACAAAAATAATGAAGGATCTCGTAAAAGAGCTTAATGAATTCAATAATTATGTTAAAGCGGGAGTAAGTCCGTTCGGACGTGAGTTTATGAGAGGCAATTATTTTTATGCTTTCAATCCTACGATGTCCACTGATAAGGACATGTACAGAAGAAATATCAGACTTTTGAATGTTATTACAGAAGTTCTTGACGAAAACTGCATTAATATTAAAAGCCAGGGATATACATTCCTTAAAGACGCAATCTGTATTGTCACGGACAGAAGATCCCTCGATGTATGCATGGTGAAGGAGGTATATCCGTATATTGCAGAAAAGCACAGAATTAAGAGCAAATACAAAGTTGAGCACAGCATAAGAAATGCTCTGGGTTCAGCCTATAAAAAATGCAGGAGCACTTGTCCGGAAAAGGATTGCATAGTGAACAGTTTCGACGAAAAACCAACAAATAAGGAATTCCTTCTGAAAGCAGTCCAGGAAGTAAGCAACAGGCTGCTGAAAGAGATAAGTGCATAATTGAAACACAAGCCGATTTCTGTTAGAGTTTATCCTGTACTGAATAAAAAGAAAGGCTGATTATATATAATGGAAAAAAATAAAATCGACAGGATAAACGAACTGGCTCACAAGTCCAAACGGGAAGGGCTTAATGATGCTGAAAAGGAAGAGCAGAGATTGCTTAGAATGGAGTTTCTTGCCGAAATAAGAGCCGACCTGAAAGCGTCGCTCGAATCCATTGAATTTATTGAAGATTCAGCACAAACAATTGATGAAATTACAAGCTGAAAATGATATAATTAATGGAAATTTTGCGGACAAGGAGACATTTATGAAAAACCTCGGAGTAAATGAAGTCAGAGATATGTTCAGGGATTTCTTCGTTAGCAAGGATCACTATCCCGGTGGTTCTTCTTCACTGATCCCTCGTAATGATAAAAGCCTTCTGATCATCAACTCAGGCATGGCACCTCTCAAGCCATATTTTGCAGGTACAGAGACACCTCCAAAGAAGAGGATGACAACATGCCAGAAATGCATCAGAACAAATGATATTGAAAACGTCGGAAAGACAGCACGTCACGGTACTTTCTTTGAAATGCTCGGAAACTTCAGTTTCGGAGACTATTTCAAGAAAGAATCACTTCAGTGGGGCTGGGAATTCTGCACTGAGTGGCTTGAGATGCCAAAAGATAAACTCTGGGCTACCATCTACGAAAACGATGATGAAGCTTTTGAGATCTGGCGTGATATCATCGGAATGCCGGAAGAAAGGATCGTGCGTCTCGGAAAAGACGACAACTTCTGGGAAATAGGACTTGGCCCATGCGGACCTTGCTCAGAAATATATTATGACAGAGGACCGGAATGGGGATGCGGTAAACCTGACTGCAAACCGGGATGCGACTGCGACAGATATCTTGAGTTCTGGAATCACGTATTCACACAGTTTGACAGACAGGAAGACGGGTCATATCCACGCCTTGCTCATCCAAACATCGATACCGGAATGGGTCTCGAAAGACTTGCATGCATTCTTCAGGGCGTTGACTCAATCTTTGATGTAGATACAGTAAAATTCATCAG
>JBGUVT010000304.1:0-2409 GCA_045220485.1 Anaerovoracaceae bacterium
GCGTAGCGCAGCATTTGTGCGAGAGAGGTCTGCGCCTTGGCGGTGTAAATCTCGTCGTAAGAGTGTAGCATCGACAGCCCTCCGAAATCTATATATTGACGCGCATAAGGCGCGGATCATCCGGTCCGATCTCCTCGTCCAAAATAGCGGCCGCATACAGTTCTCCCCTTCGATACCGCATCCTGTCGGACTGAAGATATTCAGTACGCGCCCGTCTGTCGCGCTCGGTCTTCCTGTGGAGCCAGTCGCTTCGAAGCGCCTCCTCACAGCCGACATAATGAATTGCCGAAAAAGCTGCCGGACTAATGAGCACAATCTGTTCTCCGAGTTCTCCCAGGTACATGGCCCTGCACAGCTGCTGATATGAGATCGCGCCGCTCAGGAAGTCCTGCGCAAAGGAAAAATAGCTGTCATCCGCCCGATAGCCGACGATCAGATCATAATTCGTTGTATCAACGCAGAAATTTTCCCGAAGGTATCGGGAGAATTCCGCAGCAAGCGGTGTATCTATGTTAAAAGTCCGGTTCTGGATCAGTACAGTGAGCCAAGTGAGAATGGAATGATCACGATTCAGATTCAGGGTCTTCAGCCCTTCCAATTCCAGTTCGTAGCGGTTCGCATAGCCGTCGTGTTCCTCTGACACCGCCCACTCTTTCGCCATCTCGCAGCTCTCCGTGCAGTAAAATCCGTAACCGTAATCGTTGTGCGGTTTGCCTCCGTGGAACTGCGGAGTCCTTATGATGTGATCTGATCCATGATATAATATTTTCTTCATCGGCAGTCTCCATGACAGATAGTGCTGAGCGTATTCTGCCCCCTCATCATTATACACCTGCGGGTGTATGTTCGCAATTTTTAAAAAAAATACTGTTTAGCATGGATTCTCAGCCGCTTCTGCGTAATAAATAATAGTTAATAAACAAATGCATTCTGCGGAGCACAGCGTCCGCTGATGCTATTAACGTCGGCCGCTATGCGGAACATAACGGCCGCTTAATTCATGTTACTGCTCGTTCATTGGTTGAATCACAACTGTGTAATGCTTGGTTGCTCGTTTCATAATGGAGTTCGCTGAAACTTCATCGTTAAGTATCATTGACGGCCAACTTTTGGGATCACGCTGGGAACAGCATATTGTGCTCCTTGAAAGCTCATTGCGTTTTTCCATGATCTCGAATAATACCTTTATTTCACGTTCATCAGTAATCGTATGCAGCATGAAATCATCAAGGATCAGAAGGTCAAGTTTTATGTAGTGCCGCACTTTTTTCTGATACTTGGGGTAATCGGTCTCTTTTAATGAGACCATAGCCTCCAAAAATGACTCGCAGTGTTCATAGCACACCATGTGCCTGAAACAGGCCATAACAGCCAACGCCTTCGCAAGATATGACTTCCCACTATCAGACGGACCAAGGATGCAGATGTTGAGTCCTTCCTCAACAAAGTCAAGGGTAGATAGTGTGCTTATGATATCTGACGGAAGATACACTCGCTCAGAAGAGTCTTTACAGTTGTCTATTGTCTGCGGGCAGCCGGAAAGATTGGCCTTTTCAAGCCTTCCATTAAAGCGTTTGTTCAGCTTTTGTTCGCATACAGGTAACAGGAGCTGATTAATCAGCTCTAATGAGCTTAAGTTATGAAAATCCTTTGACAGGCAAAGGCTTTCTACAGCTGAAGCAAGAATGGGATCCTTGAGGTCATTCAGGTCATCAACAATACTTCTGACAGGTTCAGGAAGGTTATTCATTTCCGGCCTCCTTTCTGCGTTTGTCAGCCAGACGGCTGCTTCTGGAAAGAAGGTTTGAAAGATCTCCTGCATGCGGATCCATCAGATATCCGCCTTTATTTCGCTCTTCATTCAGTTTTGTATTGTATCCCGAGGATCCCAGGTCTTCAGCTACAGCAGCTATTGAATTCTTTATGAATGAATAGGAAATATGGTTGTTATCAATAGCAAGCCTGCAGCAATCTTCAAGTGCCAGACGACTATATTTCTTTGTGAAATTCAGGATCCCCAGGCAGAGACGGTATGTCTGCACCTCAAGTGTTCGGCTCTTGAGGATTTCCTTTATCACAGTGACTGTATTGGGACCGACAGACATTGCTTTTCTGATAAAGTAAGTGCTGTTCCATTCGGACATCTCCTTATAAGACCGGGGAAGATGTGCCGGATTTGTCATCCATTCGCCTTTGCGTGTTGCCCGGCGCCACTCGCAGATCAGTTCTCCTGACATGGAGTAGATCCTGACAGTATCAGCAGTTGCACCGATCATTACATTTTTATGGAGATACGCTTTATCTACGCTATAATAAGCATTATCAAAGCGTATATGGAAGTCGCTTGATACCTTTGCTGTCTTCCTCTCCATGTACTGGTACTGCATGGAGGGAAGCGGCATTAGTTCA
>JBGUVT010000305.1:0-6665 GCA_045220485.1 Anaerovoracaceae bacterium
AGGAGCATACAGTATGGAAGATATTAAGATCCTCATTTCGGGAGACAAGGCGATCTCCGTACAGATGGGTTCCGAAATCAGCCTGGAAGTAAACCGCAAGGTCTTGATGCTGCAGGCAGAACTTGAGAAGAATCCAATCGCAGGAGTGACAGAAACTCTTCCGACATATGCAAGCCTGATGGTTCATTACAACCCGGAAATCATAAGATTCAAAGAACTGTCAGAAGAAATCATGAAAAGAACTCAGACTATGCAGGACATTGCCGCGGGAAAAAAGCGGATCGTAGAAGTACCTATCTGTTACGGCGGTGAGTACGGTCCTGACCTCGAGTACTGTGCTGAACTGGAGCATACCACACCGGAAGAGATCATACGCAAGCATTCACAGCATGATTACTACGTTTATATGCTTGGCTTTGCTCCGGGACATCCATATGCGGCAAGGTTTGAAGAACCATTCAGCTTTAAACGCAGAGAAACCGCGAGAGTCATGATACCTGCAAGGTCAGTAGTAGTTCAGCAGAATCTTTCAGATCTGATCCCGTTCGATCAGCCTTGCGGCTGGAACATAATCGGGCAGACACCATGTGAGATATGTGATTATTCACGTAAAGATCCGTTCCTTGTACATGCAGGTGAATGGACAAGATACCGGCCGGTATCACCGGAAGAATTCCGGAAGATACGTAAACAGGTCGAAGCGGGAAAATGGAAGCCAAGGATCATTGAATAAAGGAGGACACGATGGGAATACAAGTAATTGACCCGGGGATCCTTACTACAGTTCAGGATGGCGGCAGGATCGGATATCAGCAGTATGGGGTAACTCCTTCCGGTCCAATGGATGAAAGAGCATTTGCTCTTGCCAATCTGCTGACGGGCAATCAAGCCGGTACAGAAGAACTGGAAATGACATTTGCCGGGGGAAGATATAAATTCGATACCGATGCAGTTATCGCACTGACCGGTGCGGATATGAAACCTCAGATAAACGGGGAGCCGATACCCATGTATCAGGCGGTAAGCGTTCACGCTGGTGACGAACTGGCGCTGGGCTTCGCTGAAGTGGGATGCCGTACATATCTTTCAGTATCAGGAGGCATGGACATCCCTCTCGTGATGGGATCAAAGTCGACTCTGACAAGCAAGCATCTCGGAGGAATAGATGGAAGAAAGCTGCAAAAGGGAGATGAAATCACCTTCACAGCAACGGTAAGTGAAATACCGCTTCAGGAAAAAAGAGTGCTACCCCAGCCAGTGTATCCGGCAGAAACGATCAACGTACGTGTGGTTGCAGGACCTCAGGATGACGGATTCTCACGAAAAGAGTTCAGAAAGTTTTTCTGGTTCAGTGCGACTATCGCAAACGAGTGCGATCGCCAAGGCATCAGATTGAACCGTGAAATACCGGTACAACATATTGGGGACGGAAACATTATCAGTGATGGCATAGCCTTTGGGTCCATCCAGATACCACCTAACGGACAGCCAATCATCATGATGGCAGACCGTCAGACAGTAGGAGGATATCCGAAAATCGGCACTGTAATATCAGTTGACCTTCCGCTGCTGGCACAAGCTAAGCCGGGAATGAGGGTGAACTTTATAGAAGTAAGTATCGAACTGGCTCAGGAATTATACCTTAGAGAGTGCAGGTCGAGAAAAGAGATAGAAGAGCGCTGGAGAGCATGAAAAGGAGAAAACAATGTATTCGGTAGATTTGAACAGTGACATCGGTGAAGGTTTTGGCGCTTACACGATGGGGGATGACAATGAGATCCTGAAATATATAACTGCTGCACAGGTTGCATGCGGATGGCACGCCGGAGACCCGATGATAATGGACAAAGTAGTCCGTACAGCAGCAGAAAGAGGAGTAGCTGTGGGAGCGCATCCAAGCTTTCCGGATCTGATGGGGTTTGGCCGCAGAAAGATGAACATTTCCTTCGAAGAAGCTAAAAACTACGTCAAGTACCAGGTCGGAGCCCTTTCTGCTTTTACAAAGACATATGGAGTTAAGATACATCACCTTGCTCCACATGGAGCAATGGGAAATATGTGTCAGGATGATCGTGAGCTTGCCAGAGCGATATGCGAAGCAGTTTACGATATAGACCCTGAGATAATCATATACTATTGCGCTGGTGCAGTTCTCGGCGAGGAAGCAGAAAAGATGGGGCTCAGGACAGCTTGTGAGATATTCGCAGACAGAGCATATGAAGATGATCTTTCGCTCAGATCAAGAAAACTGCCGGGAGCAATGATAACCGATGAAGAAGAGTCTATCAGACGCTGCATCAGAATGGTAAAGGAAGGCAAAGTTACATCTTATTCCGGCAAAGAACTGGACATCAAAGGGGACACACTCTGTGTTCACGGTGACGGACCGAAAGCGATCGCTTTCGTAAAGCGCATACGTGAGGAATTTGAGAAGGAAGGAATTGAGATCCGTACTTTCCGCTAAATAGAGATACAAACGCGTTTATATACAATATCAATTATCACCTGAAATCTAGAAAAGGAGAGAGGTAATGAACCAGAAGAAAGGTGGAATGAGTATTTCCAAAAAGATGCTGATCGCTTTGGTGGGTGGTCTCGTCGTAGGTATTATCTTTATGCTGCTCCATCAGAGCCTTGTAAAGGGCGGAAATGAAGCTGCGTGGATCACGATCAATAAACTGTTGTTCCAGGACATTACAGTTCCGGAAGGTGTAGGGGCAATCGGACTGTTTTATATCATCGGTCAGATCTTCATGAAAGGTCTGCAGGCGGCAGTAGTTCCGCTGGTACTTGTATCACTAAGTCTGGCACTCTGCAGTATTTCGAACTCCACTAAACTCGGACGTATCGCGGGGAAGTCTCTCGCAGGCTTCTTCGGATTCTACTGCTGTGGTGCGGCAATTGCATGTGTGATTTCATATCTGATCAAGTCTCTAGGCCTGTTCAATGTAACGATTGCCGGAGATGGACTCGGTGAGGCAGCAACGATTGAAGCTTTCAACCCGCTGGCAGTTATCGTAAATGCAGTTCCGAACAATATCACATCTGCTTTCAGCACCAACAACAGCATTCTTGCAGTAGTATTCACCGCGGTAGTCATTGGTATCTGCATGAATGCTCTCGGAGAAAAGGCTGATCCACTGAAGAAGGTTTTCCAGAGCGCAAACGATATCATTCAGATGTATCTGAACTTCCTCATTGAGAAAGTTGGACCTATTGCGATCTTCTGCCTGGTAACACGTACATTCGCTATCTACGGAGTAGAATATCTTGCACCTGCGGCAACATACGTCGTATCTGCTATGCTGACTCTGCTGATCACATGCGTAGTACTTTATCCTCTTGCCATCATGCTGATTGCAAAACTGAATCCTTTCCAGTTCATCAAGAAGATGGCTAAAGTCGGACTGTTCGGTTTCTCTGTAAACTCGTCAGCTGCTACACTTCCGCTGAATACAAGAACTAACCTGCAGGAGCTCGGCTGCGGCGAAGAGATAACAAGCTTCGTACTTCCTACAGGAATGACAATCAACATGAACGGTACAACAATGATGCACATGTTCGCTGTAACATTCATTGCTACAGCAGCAGGAATCAATGTAACACCGGGCAATATGATCGTAATGGCACTGCTCTCGATCTGCGCTGCAGCAGGAACACCGGCGATTCCAATTGCCGGAACTACAATGATCTTCACAGTTCTTTCGGGAATGGGTTGGACTACAGATGCGTGTCTTCTCGGCTATGCACTCGTAGTTGCAATAAACAGACCGGTTGAGATGGCTCTTCTGCCACTCAATGTAATCGGTGACGCAGCAGTAAACGTGCTCGTGAATGCAAGTGAAGGCGAACTGGACAAAGAAGTATACAATTCATAAGAATTCACCAGAGGGGGCGGTTTGATAATTGCCGCCCCCAAAACCTCCATAAATTAGAAAGGCAAGGACATAAAAATGAGTTTTGATACCGCGAGACGTATGGAAGCACTGCCGTTTTCAGGTATTAGAGTAATGATGGAACGTGCCAACAGAATGCAAAGAGAAGGCAAAGATATCATCCATATGGAAATCGGCCGTCCGGATTTCGATACGCCGGAAGTGATCAAAAAGGCTGCATTCAGCAGCCTTGAAAAAGGAAATGTTTTTTACACTTCAAATTACGGAACCCCCGAGCTTCGTGCTGCGATTGCCGAAAAACTGACACGTGAAAACGGTATTGATTATTCTCCGTCAGAGGTTCTGGTCACAATCGGTGTTGGAGAAGGAACTTATGCAGCTATAGCTGCATTCTGCAACGAGGGTGATGAGATATTGGTTCCAAACCCGGTGTGGCTTAATTACATTCATGTTCCGAACTTCTTCAAAGTCGTACCGGTTGCATATGATCTGCTGGAAGAGAATGATTATCAGATCGATGCAGAGGAAATAAGAAGCAAGATCACTGATAAGACCAGAATGATGGTCATCAACAGTCCGGGAAACCCTACCGGAGCAGTACAGACAAGAGAGACTCTTGAAAAACTTGCTGCTTTGGCAGAAGAATACAATCTGATCGTCATCTCTGATGAAATATATGAAAAACTGGTATATGGCGATACAAAACATGTAAGCTTTGCTTCGCTGCCAGGTATGAAGGAGCGTACGATCACACTGAATGGCTTTTCAAAGTGCTATTCCATGACCGGCTGGAGGCTTGGTTATGCCGCCGCACCTGAATCGATGATCCAGGGAATGGTAAGAGTACATCAGTATATAAATACCTGTGCATCTTCGTTCGTGCAGGAAGCCGGTATAACTGCTCTGCGGGAAGCTGAGCCGGATGTGCAGGTAATGGTCAAAGAGTACGAGAGACGCCGCAACTATACGGTAAAAGAACTTAACTCAATGGATGGAGTGAGCTGCCGCATGCCGGGCGGAGCATTCTACATATTTGTAAATATAAAGGAACTTGGAAAAACATCCGCTGAAGTTGCTGACTACCTGCTTGACCATGCGCATGTAGCAACGGTTCCGGGAACTGCATTTGGAGAAGGCGGTGAAGGCTATATCCGCCTGTCTTATGCAACCGCATATGAGCAGATCGTTGAAGCAATGTCCCGCATGAGAAAAGCTTTTGCAGAGCTAAAGGCGTAAAAAGGAAAGCGGTATATAAGAAAGGAGAACGTGATGAAGATCGTAGTATTAGATGGATATACAGAGAACCCGGGAGACCTTTCTTGGAGCGGGCTTGAGGCTTTTGGAGAAGTCAAGGTATATGACCGGGTGTCTTATGAGGAATCACCTGTTATTGCTGAAGTTATTGGTGATGCAGATATAGCTATAACGAACAAGACCCCTATCTCAAAAGAAACGATAGACAAGTGCCCGAATCTGAAATTTGTTTCTGTCCTTGCAACAGGCTATAACGTCGTTGACGTTGCCTATGCTAAGGAAAAAGGAATTTCTGTATCCAACGTCCCCGTCTATGGTACTCGTTCAGTAAGTCAGTTCGCCATCGCATTGCTGCTCGAAGCATGCCACCATATCGGTCATCACAGTGACAGTGTATATCGTGGAGAGTGGGAGAGCAACGTGGACTGGTGTTACTGGGATTATCCGCTGATTGAGCTTGCGGGCATGACATATGGGCTTCTTGGCTGTGGCAATATTGGTATCCATACTGCTGAAATAGCGAGAGCTTTGGGAATGCACGTTATCACCTACGATGGAAGACAGAGAGAAGAAGCTTTAGCACTTGGCGTTGAGTACGTGGAGCTTGACGAGCTGTTTGCGAGATCTGATGTACTCGGACTTCAGATGCCGCTACTCCCGTTCAATACAGGAATCATAAACAAAGAAAATATTTCTAAGATGAAGGATGGAGTCATCATCATAAATAACAGCCGCGGACAGATGGTGGTCGAACAGGATCTTGCAGATGCGTTAAACAGCGGCAAGGTAGCCTGCGCTGCGTTGGATGTAGTTTCAACTGAACCTATTCGTGGAGACAATCCTCTGCTCAAGGCAAAGAACTGTATAATCACGCCACACATTTCATGGGCATCCAAGGGCAGCCGCCAACGTATCATGGATACGACAGTAGTGAATGTTGAAGCATTCGTTGCTGGCACACCAGTAAATGTAGTAAACGAGTAGTCATGGAAAAGCTGAGAAGAGAAGCTGACGCTATAATCAATGCAGGAATAAATGCTGTTCTGCCTGATGAAGCTGTCAAAAAAGCTATGAAAAAAATGCCTGTCCCATCAGGGAAGCTGATACTTGTTGCAGCAGGAAAGGCAGCCTGGCAGATGGCTAAAGCAGCTGTCGGCGAAGTCAAGGCAGATGCCGGCATCGTTATTACAAAATACGATCACGTCAAAGGGGATCTGCCGGGACTGAAGTGCTTTGAAGCTGGTCATCCGGTACCAGATCAGAATGGGTTTGAAGCAACTGCTAAGGTCCTCGATCTGGTCAGCAATCTGTCTGAAAAAGATCTTGTCCTGTTTCTGTTGTCAGGCGGGGGCAGTGCTCTGTTCGAAGTGCCATTTGTCTCAGGCGATGAACTGCAGGACATCACCAAACAGTTGCTTGCATGCGGCGCAGACATAGTCGAAATGAATACCATACGCAAGAGACTGAGCCAGGTGAAAGGCGGAAGATTTGCTGAAATATGCTCACCGGCACAGG
>JBGUVT010000306.1:0-2423 GCA_045220485.1 Anaerovoracaceae bacterium
ATAATCCTGCAGCTTCTTTACCATAGCCTGCGCTTCCGCTGATGCGGGATCCGTATTCCGGATCTCTCCAAATTCTCCAAAGATATCGATCATCCCCTGATAGATCTTCCGGTCATCTTCTTTTGTCCGGCCTTTGGATTTCTCTTCATACTCCTTATATGCCGGCGTCGTGCCCCAGGAGGCTTTCGCCTGTGCGGCATACTCATCTATCTTTCTGGTATCAAATGCGTCAAATGTCAATTGTTTCACCCCCAATGCCTTGATTCCGATAGCAAGGTCGATCAGGTTTTCTATATGCTCTTTTTTCAGCTTCAGAAGTTCGATCTGCTGGCCAAGCGCCTTACTCCTGTCAAAATCCGGACTTCCGATGATCTCCTTGATATCTTTCAGAGGGAATTCCAGTTCTCTGAAGAGAAGGATCTGCTGCAGAGTTTCCAAAGCCGCATCGTCATACAGCCGGTAACCCGCCTCTGTGTACTGCGCCGGACGGAGCAGTCCGATCTTGTCATAATACTGCAGGGTGCGTATACTCACGCCTGTCAGTTTGCTTACCTCATTCACCGTCATCATAGACCGTCACTCCTTTACATCTGATAAAGCTACTATAAACTATGACGTAACGTAAGGGTCAAGAAAAAAGTGACCTCTACTACTATGTATTTAGTGGTTGATATTCCTGTCTTCCAGACAGGATGTTACCCGTCTTATTGCTTAAGCTGTTAGAATGAACGGGCAATCGGTCTGGCCTATGACCTCTTGGACTTCCCGTCCGAACCTCAGTCTGCCAACCAGTCCTCATTCGCAGCGTTCGTTTTACGCAGGTTGAACCCCTCGTTCGTGTGACACCCAGTAGATTGAATAAGCAATGAGCAAAACTGGTATCGACCATTGCTAATACAATCTCAAAGGAGTAGAGTTCATGAACGCAGTTGGTATCGATGTTTCTAAACGCAAAAGCACTGTTACTATCCGAAGGCCGGGGGATAAGGTCATCCTCAAGCCCTGTGACTTTCAGCATACACAGTCTGATATTAATGCCCTGATCCAGATCATCAAGGGACTGGATGGAGAGACAAAAGTCTGTATGGAGCATACCGGAAGATACTACGAGCCGATTGCCACCCGGCTCTCTAATTCCGGTATTTTCGTCAGTGCTGTGAATCCTGTTCTGATCAGATCATTTGGTGATGAATCTCTCCGCGCACCCAAAACGGATAAGGCAGACTCCAGGAAGATTGCCCGTTATACCCTTGACCGTTGGGATAAACTGAAGCAGTATTGTCATATGGATGAAATACGTAATCAACTAAAAACCATGAACCGGCAGTTCGGGTTCTACATGGATCAGAAGACAGCCATGAAGAATAACCTCATTGCTCTCCTCGACCAGACCTATCCCGGCGCCAATGACTTCTTTACCTGCCCCACACGCAGTGACGGCAGCCAGAAATGGGTGGACTTTGTCTATACATACTGGCATGTAGATTGTGTCCGCAGCAGATCGCTGAAAGCTTTTACAGAGCACTATCAGAACTGGTGCAAACGCAAGGGTTATAACTTCAGTGCCGATAAAGCGGAACAGATCTACCGTGTCTCCACCGACCTCATTGCAGTGTTCCCGAAAGATGCCTGCACAAAGATGCTGATACACCAGGCAGTGGATATGCTGAACACGACTTCCAGGACAGTGGAGACCTTCCGCACAGAGATGGATAAAACAGCTTCCATGCTGCCGGAGTATCCGGTCGTTATGGCAATGAACGGTGTCGGCCCTACCCTGGGACCGCAGCTTATGGCTGAGATCGGGGATGTTACACGCTTTGAAAAACGCGGATCACTGACTGCTTTTGCCGGTGTCGATCCCGGAAAGAAAGAATCCGGAGACTACATACAAAAGAGCGTGCACACCTCAAAGAAAGGATCCCCACACCTCAGAAAAACACTGTTCCAGATCATGGAGAGTCTTATACAACGATCGCCTTCCGATGATCCTGTTTATGCTTTTATGGACAAGAAACGAACCCAGGGAAAGCCGTATTATGTGTACATGACAGCAGGTGCCAACAAGTTCCTCCGGATCTATTATGGTCGGGTAAAAGAGTATTTAGCCGGACAATCAGAAAGCGAATAACGAGAGCAATTAACCATTGTTCCGGGCCAGCGCATAGCGGTGGCCTGTTTGTGATACTGTTAATCAGATCTGCATGTAAATCGAAAAATCTCTAAAATTTGACTTGACTTTTTATTTGCAGACTGGGGTAGTTTGTCCCCTGGGGTACTGGGGTAGTTTGTCCCAATGTGAAAAGCGACCTCTGGGGTAGTTTGTCCCAAGGCTCAGAAATGTCACCATTCCGGTGACATTTTTTGTTGTCAATCTTCTTGCACCAGACGGCTGACGCCTAAGAAAGCTATGCTGTTATATT
>JBGUVT010000307.1:0-2164 GCA_045220485.1 Anaerovoracaceae bacterium
TTGTCCATCTCAACCATTGCAGCACCTCTTCTTTCACAAAAATAGCCGCCCACCTCTATGCGGTTAAGGCGGCCATTTGCATTCAGATGGTCAATTAGTTGTGGGACAGTCCGTGTTTAACTCTGTCCTGTACCTCAGCTCTTTTGCCGTTGTTGAATCTGTCGAGTGTTCCGACGAGATATCCTGTGATTCTTCTGATTCTCTCGAACTCAACGCCCTCGCCGACCTGGCCGTTTACATTCTTTACTACCTTGTTATTCATACCAGTACCTCCGTACTATTTAATTCTTTTTCGAACGCACTCATTTTATTCTTTGTAAGCGCATTTGTAAAGCAATATTAATGTATATTGTTGTTTCTTTTGACAGATACCACATTATGTTGTGGATAAGTCTGTGGATAACCTTGTGGATAACCACAGGTCCGCCTTTATTTTAGCGGTTGCAGTCGCATGGTACCGGTACGCTCGGGAATCTCATGCGGAGCTCATTCAGTCTCTCTATAGTCACAGGCTCGCCCTCGCGTCTTCCGCATCTCGGGCATACATCATCGATGACTCCTGTGTATCCGCAGACAGGGTCTCTATCTACCGGATGGTTGACCGAACCGTATCCTACACCGGCTTCCTTCATGAATCTGATTACCGATTCGAAGGCCTCAGGATTCTTTGCTGTATCACCGTCGAGCTCAACATAGCTGATGTGACCTGCATTTGTAAGATCATGATAAGGCGCCTCGATGGCGATCTTCTCGAATGCTCCGATCGGATAGTATACCGGAACGTGGAATGAGTTTGTGTAGTAATCTCTGTCTGTTATGCCAGGCAGTCTGCCGTACTTTTCTCTGTCGATCTTTACGAATCTTCCGGAAAGTCCTTCAGCAGGTGTAGCCAGCAGTGTGAAGTTAAGACCTGTTTCTACGCTCTTTCTGTCGCAGACATCTCTCATGTGCTTGATGATAGCAAATGCCTGCTCTCTGACTTTCTCGTCCTCGCCGTGGTGTTTGCCCGTCAGAGCCTTCATGGTCTCTGCAAGTCCGATAAATCCGATCGAGAGTGTGCCGTTCTTGAGGATCTCAGCTACGCTGTCATCAGGTCCGATATTGTCGGAGTCGATCCAGATACCCTGTCCCATCAGGAACGGATAGTTGCGGCCCTTCTTGCTGCACTGGATCTTGAATCTGTGGAGCAGCTGTCTTGCAACGAGGTCCATCATGGCATCGAGCTTCTTATAGAACACTTCGAAGTCCCTGTTCGACTCGATGGCGAGCCTAGGCAGGTTGATCGATGTGAACGAGAGGTTTCCTCTGCCGCATACTACAGCCTTTGTAGGATCGTAGTTGTTGGCCATAACTCTTGTGCGGCATCCCATGTAAGCAACTTCCGTGTTGTAGTCGCCCTGTCTGTAGAACTTCTTGTTGAACGGAGCGTCGAGGAAGCTGAAGTTAGGGAACAGCCTCTTGGCGCTGCATCTGATTGCCAGCTTGAAGAGATCATAGTTAGGATCTCCCTCGTTGTAGTTGATGCCCTCTTTTACCTTGAAGATCGATACAGGGAAGATTGGTGTCTCGCCGTTTCCGAGACCTGCCTCTGTAGCGAGCAGGAAGTTCTTGATTACCATGCGGCCTTCCGGAGTCGTGTCGGTTCCGAAGTTGACCGAGCTGAACGGTACCTGAGCACCGGCTCTGGAGTTCATGGTGTTGAGGTTATGGATAAGAGCCTCCATTGCCTGGTAGGTCATCTTGTCTGTCCTTGCCCATGCTGCCTCAGCGGCCTGAGCGCTGCATCTTATCAGCTGCTCTCTTGTAAGTCCGCCGGCATCTCCGCCTCTGTCGAACCAGTCAGCAAGAATCTCTCCATATGCCCCGTTTGTTGCGAGTGTAGGAGCTTCAGCTTCAGCTTTGATTCTCTCAGCGACAGCCTTGGCATCAGGATATGCCATGTCGAGCTTGGCTGCGATGATTTCTGTCAGAGCGGAGAAGTACTCCTTGATGTATGTTCTGGCAACGCCCGGAGCCATCGAATAGTCGAAGTTCGGTACGGACTGGCCGCCGTGCATCTCATTCTGGTTTGCCTGGATCGCGATGCATGCCAGTGAAGCATAGCTCATGATCGACTGCGGCTCTCTCAGATATCCGTGACCTGTACAGAAACCATCCTTGAACA
>JBGUVT010000308.1:0-3523 GCA_045220485.1 Anaerovoracaceae bacterium
ACGCCTTGCTGTGATCAGATGGTAATCAGTCAGGATCTCTTCACCTTTATACCAGGTATCAACCTGAACCGCAGAATCAAATCCAAGTATGAAGCACAGCTCTCCGTCGAGAAGCTTTCTCCAGTGCCTCAGTGTTTCGACAGTATACGACGGGCCTTCCCTGTTAAGCTCATACCTTGACAGACAAAATGCACTGTTGACCTTTAACGCGGATTCTATCATTCCGCATCTGTCATAGCCATCAGTAACATGCCTGTCCTGCTTGAACGGAGAGATATATGCAGGCATAAAGATAAGTTTATCAAGCCCGCATTCTCTGACTGCACAGTCGGCAAGAGCAACATGTCCTATATGGATGGGGTCAAAACTGCCGCCGTATATGCCGTACTTCTTTTGTTTATCCATTTATTCCTCAATGAGCTCGATTCCGAGTTCCTCGAGCTGTCCGGCGCCTGCCGGAGCCGGTGCTTCGCATACCGGGCACTCAGCATTCTGGTTCTTAGGGAATGCGATGACTTCCCTGATACTCTTTTCACCGAGAAGGAGCATTACCAGTCTGTCAAGACCATATGCCAGACCTGCATGAGGAGGTGCTCCGTATTTGAATGCTTCGATCAGGAAACCGAATTTCTCCTGGCATTCTTCGTCTGTAAGTCCAAGAGCCTTGAACATGCGTGCCTGGAGGTCCTTATCATGTATTCTTACGCTTCCGCCGCCGAGTTCAACGCCATTGAGAACGATGTCGTATGCGTTTGCCTTGAGTCCGAGAATGTCTGTATCGAGCTTGTCGAGTTCCTCGAGCTTTGGCTGTGTGAACGGGTGATGCATTGCCTTGAGGTTGCCGTCTTCATCCTGTTCGAACATCGGGAAGTCGACTACCCAGAGGAAGTTGTACTGATTGTCATCAAGCAGCCCCATGAGGCCGGCGATCCTGCGTCTCAGGAATCCGAGCGAATCGTATGTTACCTTCGGTGTGCCGCTTACGATAAATACTATATCACCGCTGCCTGCTCCGCACTTTTCAAGAACGGCTTTCAGCTCATCTTCACTGAAGTATTTACCGATAGATGAAGAGATGGCCGATCCGTCGTTCTTTATCCATATTAGGCCGTGCGCTCCGTAGTGCTTTACTTCGTTTGTGATCTTGTCGATCTTTTTGCGTGAGAATTCAGCTGCTCCGCCAGGTACGCAGATACCTCTGATATCTCCGCCTGCTGCGAGGTTGTTCGTGAACAGCTCAAATCCGCAGCCTTCGAAAATATCGTTGAGCTTGATGAGCTCGATACCGAATCTTGTATCAGGCTTATCTGAGCCATATCTCTCCATTGCATCATCATAAGTCAGTCTCGGGAACGGTGTTTCTACGTCAACGCCTTTGACTTCCTTCATCACTCTCTTGATGAAGCCTTCCTGTACTTCAATTACATCATCGACACCTGCAAATGACATTTCAAGGTCGATCTGTGTGAATTCAGGCTGTCTGTCAGCTCTGAGGTCCTCATCTCTGAAGCACTTTGCGATCTGAACGTATCTGTCGGTTCCGCCAACCATCAGAAGCTGCTTGAACATCTGAGGTGACTGCGGCAGAGCGTAGAAATAGCCGTTGTGTACCCTGCTCGGAACGATGTAGTCTCTTGCGCCTTCCGGAGTAGGTTTGATGAGAACAGGAGTTTCAACTTCTGTGAATCCCTGCTCATCGAAATAGTCACGGGTGCACTTCATGACCTTGTGCCTGAAAGTCAGATTTCTCTGCATCTTGTTCTTTCTGAGATCGAGATATCTGTATTTGAGTCTGAGATCATCATTGACATTGTCGTCATCCTTGATATAGATAGGCGGTGTTTCAGATGTTGAATATACTGTCAGGTCATTTGCAAACACTTCGATATCGCCGGTAGGGATGTTAGGGTTCTTGGAGCTTCTCTCCTTTACAACGCCCTTTACTCCTATGCAGTATTCACGGCTGAGACCTTTTGCTGCTTCAACGACTTCTGCCGGAGCATCCTCATTGAAAGTGATCTGAGTAATACCGGTCTTGTCCCTGATATCCACAAAAACGAGTCCGCCGAGGCTTCTTGCCTTGGCTACCCAGCCATTAAGCACTACGTTCTTTCCTTCATCGGCAAGTCTGAGCTCGCCGCACATATGAGTTCTCTTATAAAGCATCTGCAAGATCCCCCCTCCTGACTTTTGTTTGTTCTGATGTAGACATGTTTTTAAGAGTAATTTCTCCGCTTGCAACCTCGTCGCCTCCTATTACAGCCGTATATTCGGCTCCCAGTTTGTTGGCGTATTTCATCTGTCCTTTCAGGTTGCGCTCTCTTGTATCCATATCCGCTCTTATCCCCTTTCCTCTGAGTTCGTGCAGGAGCTTAAGAGCATATAATTTAGCTTCATCGCCTATCCATGCCAGGAATATCTGTGGCGCAGGAGCAGCACCGAAGTCGTGCCCGCATGCTTCCATGAGAAGAAGCAGTCTCTCCTTTCCAAGTCCGAAGCCTACACCCGGCATGTCAGGTCCGCCTACTTCTTCGATAAGATGATCATATCTTCCGCCTCCGCAGACTGTTCCCTGGGCGCCTATCTTTGTTGTTATAAACTCGAATGCAGTCTTTGTGTAGTAGTCCAGTCCTCTTACAATTGATGGGTCTTCAACGTATCTGATATCCATTGCATCAAGATAAGCCTTCAGATCTTCGAAATCCCTGCGGCAATCCTCACACAGATAGTCAAGCATCATAGGAGCGTCCTTTACCGCTTCCTTGTCTTCAGGAGACTTGCAGTCGAGTATTCTCATAGGGTTTTTATCAAATCTTGATTTGCATGTCTCGCACAGACAGTCATACTTTGGTCTGAGGAAGTCCTGCAGAACCTTTC
This sequence comes from Anaerovoracaceae bacterium, assembly GCA_045220485.1. GTDB lineage: Bacteria > Bacillota > Clostridia > Peptostreptococcales > Anaerovoracaceae > Crickella. The sequence goes on from JBGUVT010000308.1 coordinate 2,878, forward strand.
TGTAAACAGGTCTGCACTTTCTGCATCCTACACTTGAGATATGAAGCTCTATGTCTTCAATTCCCATGCGTGTCAGAAAATCATAACCGAGAGCTATGATCTCAGCATCAGCCATCATGGACGGAGTGCCGAAGTTCTCTATTCCGAACTGGTGAAATTCTCTCAGTCTTCCGGCCTGCGGCTTTTCATATCTGTAACATGCAGTATCGTAGAATATCTTTGTCGGCTGCGTCTCAGCATAAAGATTGCTTTCAATAAAGGCTCTTACAGCAGGAGAAGTCCCTTCAGGTTTGAGAGTAATGCTGCGGCCGCCCATATCTTCGAAAGTATACATCTCTTTCTGGACTATATCGGTGGTGTCCCCAACTCCCCTGTTGAAGAGATCAGTTGATTCGAACACCGGTGTTCTGATCTCCCTGAAACCGTATTCAGAGCAGATCTTTTCCCACTCTTCTTCTATGTACTGCCACTTATATGCATCCTGCGGCAGCATATCTTTAGTGCCCTTAGGCGCTTTCATTGCCATTTTTCAGTCCTTTCGTGGATCATTTATAATATTCATTTTTGCGTGAGATCATCTCTTCAAATCTCTCGCTATATATCTTGTAGTTGCTGACGTTGGCTATGCGCTCGAGCCTGTCTTCAT
>JBGUVT010000309.1:0-5255 GCA_045220485.1 Anaerovoracaceae bacterium
GAGTCTTAGAATCAAACAGTCTGTTAATAGCTATACCTCCGTGTGTGTTGGGACAGAGATCCAGAGCGGATCGCCGTCACAGTGTATGAGTCCGCCGGAAACGCTTACCTTGCCGCCTCCGAACAGGTCGTCGTATACTCCGTCAGGAAGGTCCACCGGAACATCCCCGGAAAGACCCCTGAATGAGAAAATGCCTGTCTTACAGTTTATCCTGTCATCTCTTGTGAGTACGGCAATATCTTTTTCATCATCTGTCTCAGCAGTAAATATATCATCTGCTGAGAGAGTTTCTTTCTTAAGTTTTGCAAGCTTGCTGATGAGATCCGAAATGTCTGCTCCCGCATCCCAGTCAACAAGGTCACGGTCGAAGAGGGAAGGCGTGTGCGCGGCTTTCACTTCCTGTCCCCCGTAGATAAGAGTCGTTCCTTTGAGGAAAAAGATCAGCGCTGTAAAGTTCCTGAGCGCCTGCTCGTTTGCCGCTCTCGGAGCAAAACGGGCTGTATCGTGGTTCTCCAGATAGCGGAGCTTGTTATACGTCTTAGGATATGCGAAATCCTGGAAGCACAGAAGATCCATCCAGTGTGACAGGCTGCCTTTTCCGTCAACATACTTATCGAAAGCTTCGCGCACATCGTACTCATACTCGATGTCGAATGCTTCAAAGACCTCGGTATCGGTAGCAGAGTACATTCCGCGTCTCCGGCATTCCACACTGAAACCGCGGTGGACGCTCTCGGCAAGCCAAATGAAATCAGGTTTTATTTCAGCGATCTCCCTGCGGGCTCTTTTCCAGAATTCCACCGGAATGAAAGACGCCACATCGCAGCGGAACCCGTCCACTATCCGTGCCCATCCCTTGAGCGACTCTATCTGATAGTCCCAAAGCTCCGGGACGTTGTAGTCAAGATCGATTACATCGGTCCATTCGCCTACATGGTTGCCGGGCCTGCCGTCAGGCTTTTTATAGAAGAACTCAGGGTGTTCGTTCCAGAGTACGGAATCCGGGGAAGTGTGATTGTAGACTACATCGATCATGCAGCGCATGCCTTTATCGTGGATGGCATCCACAAGAGCCCTGAGATCCTCGAGTGTACCGTATTCCGGGTTGACACTGCGGTAATCCTTATTTGCATAAGGGCAGCCAAGAGTACCTTTGCGGTTCAGCTCTCCGACAGGGTGGACAGGAAGGAACCAGATGATGTCAGTTCCCAGAGCCTTTATGCGGTCGAGATCGGGGATGACCGCCCTGAAGCTGCCTTCTTTGGTATGGTTTCGGACGTAAACAGAATATATAAGCTGTTTCTGCAGGGCAGGATCAGTATTCTTTGCCATTTCGCTAGCCTCCTTATCGTTACCGCAGCAAAAGCCGGTGATGCGTTTGACCCTTCTGCTAAACTATACCACGAGGCGTAAAAAAAGCAAACTTACAGGGAATGATGATCCGCTTTATTGTTAAATAAAAGCACAAAAATTTTTTTTATTGAAAAGGAAAAAACATGGACTTATAATAGCTTTTGTAAGCTATCGAAATGCTTATAATTGGTATTGGATTTTTAAGGAGGAATAACATGAAGAAGAAATTATTTGTTCTTTTCCTTGCGTTCGCGATGGTATTTGCTTTCGCAGCCTGCGGTGGCGGCGGAAGTGACTCCGGAAGCGATGAGGGAACCGGTTCCGTATACTGGCTGAACATGAAGCCTGAAGCAGATGAAGCACTTCAGGGACTTGCTGCAGCTTATACCGAAGAGACAGGCGTTCCTTGCAAGGTCGTAACCGCTGCGTCCGGATCCTACAGCGACACTCAGCAGGCTGAGATGGCTAAGTCCGAGCCTCCAACACTCTTCAATGTTGGTAACATGAGCGCGCTGAATGACTGGGATGACTATTGCCTGCCTCTGGACGGCACAGATTTCATGAACGAGCTCACCACCGACGACTTCAACCTGAAGAACGCTGCCGGTGAGACAAAGGCGATCGGCTGGATCTATGAGTCTTACGGCATCATCACCAATAAGGCTCTCCTGGAGCAGGCTGGACACTCGATCGATGAGATCAAGGATTTCGATTCGCTGAAGGCTGTTGCTGACGACATCCACGCGCGCGCAGGCGAGCTCGGATTCGACGCATTCACTTCGGCAGGTCTCGATGACTCCTCGTCATGGAGATTCTCCGGACATCTGGCTAACATGCCTCTCTTCTATGAGTTCCGCGATGACGGCATCACAGAAAAGCCGGCAACCATCAAGGGAACCTACATGGACAACTTCCGCAAGATCTGGGATCTGTACATCACTGACTCCGCTCAGGACGCTACATCCCTGACAACTGCGACAGGTGACCAGGCAGAGGCTGAGTTTGGCGAAGGCAAAGCAGTATTCTACCAGAATGGTACATGGGAGTGGGCTGCGCTCACAGCTGACAAGTTCCAGATGAATCCTGATGATATCACGATGATCCCTATCTACTGCGGAGTTGACGGCGAAGAGAATGCGGGACTGTGCTCCGGTACAGAGAACTGCCTTGCTGTTAACAGCCAGGCTTCCGAAGCTAATCAGCAGGCTACACTCGACTTCCTCAAGTGGTGCGTGACATCCGAGAAGGGAATCGAGGTACTCAGCTCGATCGGCGACATCCCGTTCAAGAACGCTCCGGAATCCGCGAACGGATTCTCAAGAGCCGGTGCTGAACTGCTCGCGAACGGCAATTACGCCTGCACATGGGCGTTCAACCTCACACCAAACGTAGACAGCTTCCGTGCGACGCTGGTAACAGCTCTTGCTGCTTACTCTGCTGCTCCGTCCGATGATACATGGGACGGCGTTGTTAAGGCGTTCGTTGACGGCTGGGCTTACGAGTACGGTGTAGAGAACAACTAATACTCACTCCTTTTAGCTGATAGCTAATAAATGACAGGGGCGGGCAATACTCGCCTGCTCCTGCTTTTTTATAAAAGTTTATAGGTAATCAAAAGAGAAAGGAGATGAGCGTTTTGCGCAAAAAGAAAAAGAAACACGATCACTCCACCGTGAACAGTGTTCTGATTCGCAGACCGATACAGCGCTGCTTTCCGCTGTTCATACTCCCGACGTTTGCATGCTTTGTTATTGGCTTCGTATGGCCTTTCCTTCAGGGTATTTATCTCAGCTTCTGCACTTTCAATACTCCAAGGGATGCAAAGTGGGTAGGATTCCAGAACTATGTCAGAGCATTTACTGATGCCGGATTCCGTCATGCTTTCTGGAATACGGCGGCATTCGCGGTAGTTTCGATCATACTCATTAATGTGCTGGCGTTTTTCATCGCTTACGCACTGACTCAGCATATTAAAGGAGCAAACCTGTTCCGTACGGTGTTCTTCATGCCTAACCTCATCGGAGGCGTCGTACTTGGATACATATGGTCGATGATCTTCGATGCCATACTTAAAGGCTATAACACATATCTGACAGCTAACGCCACATACGGTTTCTGGGGACTGGTCATACTCGTGGCATGGCAGCAGATAGGATATATGATGATCATCTACATCGCAGGTCTTCAGGCTGTTCCGGGCGACATGCTGGAAGCTGCAAAGATAGACGGCGCTACCGGCTGGCAGACTCTTACAAGAGTCATCATACCTAATGTGATGCCGTCGATCACCATTTGCACATTCCTGACGCTGACGAATTCATTCAAACTGTTCGACCAGAACTTAGCTTTGACCGGAGGAGCTCCTTCAGTCATGCTTGAGAACACCAAGGTCAACATGACAGAGCTGCTCGCGCTGAATATCTTCTCAACATACAACATCAATAAGAACTATCACGGTGCCGCACAGGCTAAGGCCGTGGTATTCTTCATTCTTGTTGCGGTGCTGGCACTCGCTCAGCAGAGAGCTACCAGGAGCAAGGAGGTGCAGCAATGAATAAGAAGCATCCAAAGAAATTTACTCCGCTCAGCAAGGTCGTCTCTGCGATATTCGTTGTGCTGTGCATAGCATGGATAATGCCGATCTTCGAGGTAGTAATAAACTCGTTCAAGTCGAATGCATCAATCAATACAAATGCATTCTCGCTTCCTACTGCAGAAAGCTTTGTAGGATTCGCGAACTACATAAAGGGCATGACTTTCGGTAACTATCCGTTCATGAAGTCAGTAGGGTATTCATTCTGGATCACTATCGCTTCGGTATTCCTGATCCTGCTGTTTACCTCGATGACTGCGTGGTATATCGCCCGGGTGAACTCCAAATTTGCCAACATTTTCTACTATCTCTGCCTGTTCAGCATGATCGTTCCTTTCCAGATGGTGATGTTCACTCTGACGTTCACGGCAGATAATCTGAAGCTGAATACACCTTGGACTATCCCGGTCGTATATCTGGGATTCGGAGCGGGACTTGCGATATTCATGTTTGCGGGCTTCGTAAAAGGCCTGCCTCTTGAGATAGAGGAGGCGGCCGCGATAGATGGTTGCGGACCGATACGTACGTTCTTCTCAGTAGTCCTGCCTATGCTGAAGCCGACACTTATTTCAGTCGGCATCCTTGAGACCATGTGGGTGTGGAATGACTACCTGCTCCCGTACCTTGTACTCGACAGGACCAAATACATGACGATCCCTATCCATGTACAGTATCTCAAGGGAAGCTACGGCTCGGTAGACCTCGGCGCTACGATGGCGGTAATCATGCTTTCCATGCTGCCGATCATCATCTTCTACATGGCGCTCCAGAAGCACATCATCAAGGGTGTGGCTGCAGGAGCCGTAAAGGGTTAATCTTATGAAAAATACAGAGCGCACAGCAGGAATACTTATGCCACTATTTTCCATCTCGTCTCCGTACGGGATCGGGACTCTCGGTCTTGAGGCAAGGAAGTTTGTCGACTTTCTGCACGCCGCGGGACAGAGCTGCTGGCAGATGCTTCCTGTAGGACCGATAAGCTACGGAGACTCTCCGTATCAGAGCTTTTCGTCTTACGCCGGCAATCCGTATTATGTGGATCTTGACATCCTGATCGAAGACGGACTGCTGACGAAAGAAGAAGTCAGCTCAGTCGACTTCGGGGATGATCCCGAAAAGGTGGACTACGGCAAGCTTTATGAAAACAGGTTCGTACTGCTGAAGAAGGCTGCGGAAAGAGGGATCCCGAGAGATAAAAAAGCTCTTGCTGCTTTCGCTGAAGAGAAAGCGTGGCTTCCTGATTACGCGCTCTTCATGGCGCTGAAACAGCACTTCGATTCACGCCCGTGGTTCGAGTGGCCTGATGAGG
>JBGUVT010000310.1:0-7019 GCA_045220485.1 Anaerovoracaceae bacterium
AGCCTCGGATAGAGCCGTTTTGTAGTAGTCGGTAGAAATGGGAGAAAGCGTATCAAACCGTTCTCTATAAACCAGCCAATAATCGATGAGGCTCTTCATCGAGTGGATATTGGACAGGCTGCCCGCTCGATTCCGGTAGTGGATCAAGTATTCCGGCGTGTAAGCCAGAGTGTTGGCTTTCTGAAGCAGTTTATATGTTGTCGCCTTGTCCTCGAATATCATGCCCTCCGGGTAGCGGATGGAATCGAAGAGACTAGCACGATAGAACTTGTTCCACACATCCTCGGTCAGCTTATGTTCGAGGATCATTGATGCCATGATCTGCTCTCCTCTGACCACAAACTCGGTTTCTATTCCTCCCGGTTCGACCGTAGTATTCTTGTACTCCTGGTAGAAGCGGCAAGCCACAATATCTGCGCCTGTGTTCTGGGCTGTGGTGAGGAAGGTCTCCAGGGCATTCAATTCCAGCCAATCATCGCTGTCCAGGAAGGCTATATACTCGCCATGTGCGCGGTCAATCGCATAGTTTCTTGCGGCGGATAAGCCGTGGTTTTCGGTGTGAAAAACTCTAATTCTGGGGTCGTGGTACTCATCGCAAATCGCTCCGGACCCATCCGTCGATCCGTCATCAATAACCAGAATTTCAAGATCCCTATATGTCTGGTTCAAAATACTGTCCAGACACTTACGGAGATACGGCTCCACGTTATACACAGGTACGATAACGCTTATTAAAGGCTTTTCATCAAGCTCCATTCTCCCTACATCTCCGCTCCTTTTTTACAGCAAAACAGACGATTCATGTCATAATCAGCAGGGCCTATAATCGGAAGGATTTCAACCGGGTAATCAGCTCCATCAATGACTTCAACTTCGTATCCGGCCTCTATCAAGAATTTCTCCGCCTTCATCCCGAACACGCGCTTGTGGTCGTTCTGTCCGAAGCGTTTTATCCGCTCCGCCTCTGACAATGGTTCTGTTTCCTCATCCAGCAACTCAACCTTCATATCCATCGGAAAGGAGCATATGAAGAAGCCGGATGGCTTCAGTATTCTGCGTACCTCAGCCAGTGCTTTCTGGAAGTCATCCACATGCTCTAATACATGATTAGCGATAACCACATCATATGATGCGTCCTCCAAGCCGGTAGCTTGTAGATCCAGCTTCATATCTACACCACTGATGTTCAAATCAGCCGTAGTGCAGGTGATTTCATTTCGCTCCATCCATCGCATCATGCTTCTTTCTGGAGCAAAGTAGCGGATTGAAGCACCTTTCAACTCAGCTATATGCTTCTCGCACCAGAGAGCAAGTATGCGATGGCGTGGTAATGCTCTGCATATCGGACACAGCACGTCCTGCGGAATTCCTTCATATCGAGAGGTGTTAAACATGCTGGTGATTTCTTTGTAATCCCACCCATTGAACAATCTGAAGTGGTATCCACAACACGGGCAGAAGAGCTTCATCTTCTTTGGGTTCAACAGCATGTCCGATTTGTATCTGACCACCCTGCCGGCCTTGACAACCTCATACGCTGGTTTTCTCAGAGAGGACGGACAGAGTTTTAATAACGTTCTTTTTAGCGATGACAATAGTTTTTTCTTCCTTCCCGAATGAGCATCAGCATCACCATTCCAACCACAGCCCCGAGGCAGTTATGAATCACATCATCAAACTCCATCAGGCCACGTCTGCTCACCATCTGCAATACTTCAATAAGAACTGATAATCCGGCAGCCGCCAAAAGTCCACGCCATCTCCAGATTCTCCCGGTTAATACCCCGACAGGAATGAACATAACAACATTCGTCAATATCTGACTCCGCTGAACACTCCACTCTCTCCACGACCATAGAACTTCCAGTTTCAGATGCTCTCCAACAAACGGTTTTCTTATGAGCACAGTCTCAGCTAAAACCAGAAACGCATACCCTGTCAACAGTCCGCCTTCCCAACGCCAGCATTTCCACACAGCCAGTCCGATGAAAATCGCTATCGCGTAATACCACCAATGGATGTCCAATAAACCAAATACATAATCGATTGTTCTGTCCTCCAGCCTCAGTACTTTCCGACGTCTCTGTCACTCACACCGGAGCCCGCGATGATCGCGACTATCGCTGATAATTGCTTAACAATTGCACCGGCTCACTGTGATGTTACTGCTCGCCCTCATATATATTCAGCCGAGGGACTATGTGACCTCATCCATATGCGGCAGAAGTCGATTTGACTCCTGATGCATATGCAACCGAACACATTTACCATCTCATGCATATTCAGCCGAGCGACTGTGATTCCTCAGTCATATTCAGCAGAGGTCGATGCTCGGTCTCAGTCATATTCAGCAGAAGTGGATGGGACTGCCTGATGCATATGCGGCAGAGGTCGATTTGACCCCTGATTCACATTCAGCCGAGGTAGAGCGGAAGGAAGGTCTACTCTTTTAACCCCCGATGCATATGCGGCAGATTTAGAGGAAGCATCGGTGTATAATATCAATGATGACATCCTGTTCCTCTGGCTTCATCTTGTTATCGCTCGGCAAACAGAGCCCTCTATTGAAAATATCGGCTCCAACGTCGATTCCAGAGCCTTTTATGTAGGCGTTAGTGCGGCCTCTCCCGTTACCCTCGACCGTGATGAACGGGTTCGTCCGATATATCGGCTGCATATGCATGGGCTTCCAAACCGGCCTTCCTTCCGCACCAAACGCTGCTATAGCAGCCAAAATCTCCCCGGGGCTTGACTTCCCAACCTCGCGTGTCCATAACTCATCCTGCTCGCCTCTGACGTGGGGAGCCATAGCCTCCTCGTCGATCAATAAACAGCTCAGCCAGAAGTTGGGAATCGTCTTTTCTTCATCCCACGGATTCATCTTCACAGGCAGATCTTTCAGCCCTTCCTTATAGCGCTCGTATATCCTTCTCTTCTGCTCAATATGCTCCTCCAGATAAGGGATCTGGCCCCTGACCACGCCGGCGACGATATTGCTCATCCGATAGTTATAGCCGATCTCCTCATGCTGGTACCAGGGGGCCGCCTCTCTGCTCTGGGTGCTCCACTTCCGGACTTTGTCCGCGTCCTCCCTGGAATCCGTCAGGAACAACCCTCCGGCTGATCCGGTGATAATCTTATTTCCATTAAAGCTGATCGCATTATAGTCGCCCAGGATGCCGGTCTGTACCCATTCATTTCCAAGCTTATACCTGGCGCCAAGGCTCTCCGCTGCGTCCTCTACTATCAATGCCCCATGCGCATCGGCTATTTTCTTTATCTCCTCCATCTTCGCGGGAGTGCCGTAGAGATGGGCTACTACGATCAGCCTTACATCCGGATACGACTCAAAAGCCTTCTCCAAAGCTTCCGGGGACATATTCCAGGTATCGGGCTCTGTATCAATAAATACGGCTTCGCCATCTTCATAAGCCACAGGATTTATACTCGCGTCGAAGGTCATATCTGAACAGAATACTTTTTTCCCTTCCAGCGTTCCGTGATTAGGCCTCGCCTGTCCATACAGTCTCTCACCCGCTAATTTCGTCGCCAGATGAAGGGCAGCCGTACCACAGCTCAGTCCAACCGCGTACCTGCATCCCAGATACTCAGCCATCTGCTTTTCTACTTCATTGATATTCGCACCGACTGTAGAAACCCAGTTGGTCTGGATCGCTTCGTCAACCCATCGCCGCTCCTCACCGTGCATAGTCGGAGACGAGAGCCAGATTTTGGATTCGAACTTTTCAATTCCTTTAAAACGCGGATCATTCAAAAAATCCATCATTTACTCCCTTATAATCTTCTAATCCCCTGTAAATCCGTATCTATACTTCAAGCATTTCTTCATGTACAATCTCTGGTGCCGTCAAAGAAAAATAATGCGCTTGAATTCTCAAAAAGCAGGGTCTTCGGATCCTGCTTTTTGAGCCCTCAAACGCAGTACTTTTCAGATGCCTAAGAAGGATAGCAGATTAGTTTTACTCTGCTCTTTCCCTCCGCTTTCCGTCTACTGTAAGTGAGGGTTTTCCGGATTATCTTAAAGGTCTTATCCAGGGTTTAAAAGAAGCTGATCTCCTCTCCTGTTTCCTTCTCATAAGACTGGACCCAGGCTTCATTGACATTATTCAGCTTGACGAGGTCTTCTTCAATCCTCACTCTAAGGACACCTGTAGCTGTAGAAGAAATCTCTTTTACAACGAATCCCCCCGGCCAGGCCATGGCAGCCTGCTCACCGTTCTCATAGTCCTGAGTCTTTCCCTTGTATCTGACCTGGACAGGGCCGTCCGTAATGGTCATCAGCTGATTGAATCCGATCGCTGAGGTGACCTGATTGTAACCGGAGAAGTCCTGTACACCGATTTCCAGGTCCTTGCATATTTTGCGCGCTGTCTCTCTTTGTTCCGCAGGCATGAGAGAATCCGCGATAATAGCAGTACGGACATTATATTTAGCTGCAGCAGCAGGGATGTCATCGAGACCGCCTACAACAGGAAGACCATAGAAAACAATGCCCTTCTCCTGATTGCGGCCGTCAATGACGCAGACAGGATGAGCAGCGTTATCTTTATCACTATAAATCTGCTGAAGAAAGATCCGGGCAGATTCTCCTGCGCCGATGATCATGACATTCACTGACCCGATATTTTTATTTCTGGTCAATCGGATATATTCGCCCTTAAGGATCCGATAGGAGAATCTGACTGCCATCATCAGCATAAACTGGATCATTGCGCCGAGGGCATAATAGGTCCTGGGCATTCTTCCGACTGTCAAGAGCGTTCCTACAATCTGAATGACGCAGGTCACTGCGTTTGCCTTTACAATCCGGTTAGCGTCGTTGATCCCCGCAAAACGCCATATGCCGTGGTAAAGTTTAAAGAAAGCAAATACAATGATACAGCAAACTGTATATCCCGGGGCAAAGCGGTAGAACAGGGGGATATAGGGAACAGCTTCAGGATTAAACTGATGGTTCACATAAAACCGCAGCAACAGCGCCAGATAATAGGAAAAGTTGACAATAAAGATATCAACCAGGATCAAGCCAATCCGGAAGACCCATTTTATCAGGTTCTGATTTGTCTTCTGTTCGTTCTGCATTCAGACTCCTCTCTGTAGAGTGGTCATTAAGTGTAAAAAACTCCAGTCCTCCAGGTTTGTAACCGGCTAAGACTGAAGATCATTCAAGTAATATCCGTCTGCGAGATAGAAAATGATAGTTGGTCAATATCCTCTGTGCTGCCGTCTATAATAAGTATTTAGAAACTATAAAGAGTATTCTTCAAAGTATGATCCCACAGGCATCTTTGAGACACAGACAGGAGAAAGGAAACCGGTCAGACTCCATTCTCGATCTCCTCCCCCTGCTATGTCATCATTTCCTACAGGAATGTTCAGGTATAGATCACTTGTAGATGATCTGGCCCTTGAAGCCTGCTGCGATGGCATTCTTTTTAATCCTGTTGAATGTGACCGGCGGGCAGCATTTGCTGCTGACGTAAATTTTCGCACCGCTGGTCAGTCCATTGAAACAGCCATCTTCAAACACTATACGGCCGGAATACTTGGTATCGCCATCAAGGGTGATGATCATGTTCGACTTCTTTGTGCCCTTAAAGCAATCCTTCTGCAGTGTGAAGAAAGAGCTGCTCAGATACAGTCTCTCGACATGAGCATTCAGGAACGCGTTCGCGCGAAGGGTGACCTTTTTCTCAGATCTGATTGCAAGATACTTTACGTAAGATCCTGTCTTGGTGTCGAAAATACCTGTGGTGCCGTTACCGAGGTGGGTAATCGGTACACGCTTGTTGTCGATGTTCCTCGCAGTTCTGAGATGAAGCTCAGACTTGGCATCGCCATTCAGAGATGTGACAGCCCTGACAACAATGGTTTTCTGGCCGATCTTGGTCTTGACGATGTTGTGGATATGGTCCTGGGAGTTAACGTCGAAGTCACTGGACCTGACATAACCGGGGTTCTTCGGCTTATTGTCATCAGGTTTTGTAGGGCTTGATACCGCTGTTGCAAAGACGGAAACACCCATGCTCAGGATCATAAGCGCGGTCAGGACGACAGACAACAGTTTCTTTTTCATGCACATAATGACATTTACCTCCTTTCATAGAATGGTTTTATTTATAGAGAACCCGCGGTCGACGGGAACCTATCGGTAACAGATGAATGGCGGCTGTTTCCCGGTTCCTGTACAGGATCCGGACGCCGCTGCCAGCATTGTAACCCGATGTCATGGAAAAATCCACCATTTACACGAGAAAGATGCTGTTATTGGCAATTATTTGGAAGTATAATATTTATCCGTATAATACTTGCTGCCGTAATGGCGGCCGTAGTATCCCCCGTAATACTTGCCGGAGCTGGCTCCGACCCGGTTGAGGGCGATGCCCAGGATCGGGCAGCCCGCGCGCTCAAGCTGGTAGATGGAGCTGCGGATGATGCTCCTGGGAGTCTCGCCGCTGCGAACGGTCAGGATCGCGCCGTCGCAGAAGTGGCCGATCCGCTCCGCGTCGGAGACGAGGCCGAGGGGCGGTACGTCCATAAAGACGTAGCGGTATCTCTCAGCGAGGATATCCAGGAGTTCGCTGAAGCGCCTGCTCTCGAGGAGCATGGACGGGTTTACGATGTTGTTGGCGTTGGGGAGGATGTCCCCGTCGGGAAGGTCTGTGGTGAGGATGCAGTCCTCCAGCTTCTTGTTGTCGGAGAGATAATGGCTGAGTCCCCACAGGTCCTTGCCGTCCTCGCGCTCAATCTGGTACTGCTCCACCAGGACAGACTTACGCATGTCACAGTCGACAAAAATCGTCTTTTCACCGGCGAGAGCCATCTGTTTCCACAGGCTCATCGCGATGAAGCTCTTGCCTTCATTGGGCTCGGAACTGACGATCATGATCTTGCGGATGTCGGTCCCGAAAAAGCTCACATTGATCCTGAGGCGGTTGATGGCCTCCTCGATCGCGTACGGGAGTTTAGGATCCACTCCGATGATCGCTTTCGTATTC
>JBGUVT010000311.1:0-7358 GCA_045220485.1 Anaerovoracaceae bacterium
CGGGTATGGGGCTGACGGAAAAACAGATCTCTGAAACGCAGTAATTGCAAGGGATACACGTTCAATTTTTTACCATGTCCTCCGCCAGAATCTGGGAGCTATAGAGGCTCCCTTTTTCGTTGGAATTACTGGGTTCCGAGCCATCGGGGCTGTCTGAAAACCTGTCATTTTTTCGATAAAATCTTGATTACACTTGATTACACTTTTGCAAATTGATGTCATGAGAGAAGGCTTTTCATTCTTCGGGTTAAAGCCTTATACAGAAGACATGTTTCCCGTCTTTAAAAATATCAACGACTGTCTCTGGAAACGGCTTGAGCAGGGAACACTGACCTTTGCAGAGTTGGAAAAATGCCGGTGGGATCTTATCTTCAAAGAACTTGAGATAAACTTTGATGGAATGACATTCGAAGAATACTTTAGAGAGAAGCTTTATTACAGTGCCGTTCCGGAGGATGGAGCTAAAGAGTGAGAACCCTGAAAGGAGTGATTACGGAGCGGAATACGTGGTAAGGAGTCTTGCTGAAATAAAAAACATACTTTGAAGAAGAACTCAGCCAGAGAATGGGCCCTGATCATGTACACATGTTGCTCGCGATCCCACCGAAGTATAGCGTGGCGCAAATAATGGAATATAGAAACATAAGTTGGAGATGACCATGAAAACGATAACAACCGAAAAAGCTCCTGAAACAGAAAGAGCGGCAATTAATGATGAGCTGTTCATAAAGGGATAAATAACAGAAAGTGATGATGTAACTGACTGAGGCTGTCGATGCACGCGGTCTGTAAAACAAAGTCAGATTGAATATAAAGACTTCGGGACTATTTGAATCAGTACCCGAAGCCTTTATTATATGGTATTGTTTATGGATTTATTGTTGTGATATCAGGCAGCTTTCCTGTAGATGTCCTTTGATTTTATCCCGATTTCCGAGAACTCTTTTTTATTGTATCCTATACGGAACAGTCCGTATTCATATACACAGAATACTGCACAGCACAGTCCCATGAAGATTGAGTAGACTGTTTCGTTGCTGTCTCCGATGCATGCGATAAGGTTGAAAACGACTGCCAGAACGGCGCTGATAACTACGAATTTCTTATTCATTATGATACCTCCTGATAACTAAGCTTCTGTTTTGGCGAGACTGGTCCATCCGAATCTGAATATGGAAACTACTATTGATACAAGTGCTATGGACTCATTGAGAACTCCGCCCCATGAGCAGATTAGCGCATCGTACAGAAGTGTGCATGGGGAGCCGAACATCTGGGACAGCCTGATCTTCTGAGCATTGTTGGTCCAGTATCCGATGCTGGTGATTCCTACCGACATTAGCGGCAGCAGGCTCAGCCATCCTTCCCATGTGTAAACGGTGACTGCGACGAGCATCATCAGTATCACGGAAAGTGTGAGCTTGCTCCTGACCCATTTCCAGTCGCCGATCCTGAGCAGCAGCAGATTACGTAGCACATTTATCATCAGGCTCAAAGCGCCGGTATATGCTCCGAGAATCAGGAACTGAGCTGTGAATATCAGGCAGCTTATCAGCTGGAACAGGAACAGCGATTTGTTGGATCTTGTCTGATACGAAGCGATGGATAATGCTACTCCTATAAATCCGATCGACTGAATGATGATCCCGTTCATGTTTTCCTCCTGCATATGTTTCCTTCTTGCAATTGTAGGATAGCAAGGTATAATTGATTTGTAAAACTAATAAATGTTATTGAATCGATCAAAAAAAGTGAACGATATGGAAAACCGAAATGTAACGACTTTTGTAAAAATAGTTGAGGCCGGAAGCTTTACAAAAGCAGCTGAACTGCTGGGTTATTCCCAGGCTGCAGTAACTGCTCAGATAAAAGCTATGGAAAAAGAACTGGGGGTACCGCTTTTTGACAGGATAGGGAAACGCGTATTTCTGACTAATGAGGGTAAAACTTTTCTCCCTCATGCTTTGAACATGCTGCAGGCGGAAGAGGAAGCGGTGAACAGCGTCAGGCATGACGGACCGCTTACGGGGTCACTGAGCATCTGTGCTCCGCCTTCATATGCAGACCATGTTCTTCCTGAACTTGTTCTGAAGTATAAAGAAATACATCCGGATGTATTCATATCTGTCAGAACTTCAGACTATGTTGACGACAGCACGCAAAGACTGGCACAGGGAGAGATCGATTTTCTGGTCAGACTTGATGAAGGAATCAGCGACCCCGATTTCATCACGATTGCAAGCAGACCAGAGTCACTGATATTTGTCACATACCCCGGCAATCCGATACTGGTCAAAGATAAGCTGAACATCAGTGAAGCTGTAAACGATCAATTCATAACAACGACGAGGGAGATCGGATACAGTGCGATACTTGAAAAAAACCTTTTCCGGATGGGCATAGAACTGAAGCCTGTAATGGACATCGGATCAGTCGAGGCCATAATCCGGATCCTTAGCGGAGGATTTGGAATTGCTCTGTTGCCTGAATATGTTGCTTCAGACTATATTGACAAAGGCGAACTTGTGAAGATGGATATTACAGGTCCTGTTATAAATATGAATTCGTACTATCTGTGCAGCAAAAATCGCTGGATAAATCCGGCAATGAGAGAATTCATGCGGATAGTAACTCTCTGAGCAAGTAATGTGATGTGATATCATAAAGAGGTTAACAGGAGAGGAATTGAATAACAAAACAAAAGGTATAATTTGCATAATAGCATCGGCATTTTTCTTTTCGCTGATGTCTCTGTTTGTAAGAATGGCAGGAGATCTGCCGACGATGGAGAAGGCTTTCTTCAGAAATGCTATCGCCGCATTGTTTGCTGTCGTCATACTTTCACGTACGCCTGAGAAGTTCTATATCAGAAAAGAGAGCTGGCCTGATCTTGTACGCCGGTCCCTTTACGGCACAATGGGCGTGATACTTAACTTCTGGGCAATAGATCATATAACAATAGCTGATGCAAGCGTGCTCAATAAGATGTCGCCGTTCTTTGCAATAATCATGTCGGCGATTGTTCTTAAGGAGAAAGCGACAAAGAAAGAATGGGCAATAGTAGCGGCAGCGTTCTTTGGAGCTGTGCTGGTAATTAAGCCGACAGCGGGGATCGCAAGTATTCCTGCATTTGCGGGGCTGCTGTCAGGCTTTGGAGCCGGAGCGGCATATACATATGTGCGTAAGCTTGGAATAAGCGGTGAGCGCGGACCTGTTATAATAATGGTATTCTCACTGTTTTCATGTATAGTATGTCTTCCGTTCATGGTGTTCGACTATCATCCGATGACTGCTGCGCAGTTCCTTATATTGTTAGGAGCCGGGATGTCGGCGATGGGAGGACAGCTGACGATTACTGCCGCATATACTTTTGCGCCGGCCAGGGAAATCTCAGTATATGACTACACAAATATCTTATTCACCTCGGCATGGGGATTTATAGCATTCAGTGAAATTCCGGATGCGCTGAGCATCTGTGGTTATGTAATCATAATTGCAATGGCCATATTGAAATGGTATCAGAATGTTAATTCGGAGCTGTGATTTGACGGGTCATAAAGAATATGTTATCTTAAGGCTACCGACAAGCTGTCGGTAGCCTTTCGCTTGAGATTATGGGAATTATGAGAATAGTAAAACCTGCTGAAGAAAGAAAAAACGAAATACTGGATGTAGCAGAGCAGCTGTTTGCTGAAAAGGGCTTCGATAATGCCAGCACTAACGACATCATAAACAGGATCGGGATCGCCCGGGGAACCTTGTATCACTACTTCGGATCGAAAGAAGAGATTCTCGACGCACTGGTGGAGAGAATGACTCATGAGGGAATTGTCAGAGCAGGAAAGATCGTTGCTGACAAAAGCCGCCCGCTTCTTGAGAGACTCAGCGGAGCTATTATTGCACTTAACCTGGATAACGGAGCTGCACCTGTGGTGTTCGAACAGATCCATAAGCCGCAGAATGCACTGCTCCATCAGAAAATGCAGGAAAGACTGATTAACGGTGTTGTTCCGCTGATCTCAGAACTTATAAAAGAAGGGAACAAGGAAGGCACATTCAACTCGGACTTTCCTGATGAAGCTGCAGAAATGATCATACTCTATTCGAATACCGCTTTTGATACACTTGCCGGACTTACTCCGGAACAGGTAAAAAAGAAAAGCACAGCTTTTATCTGCCATACAGAAAGGATACTCGGAGCAGCGGAAGGAAGCCTTGTACCGGCAATCATGAAGATAATAAACAGTTGACGTTAACTGACGGGACTTGCCCTTATCAGAGGTAAGTCCCATATATTGGAACATCGTACCGACAATCTGTCGGTAAAGAAGTGCTATGAAACAGAAATCAAATTACAGAAAATTCCTCCTCTTATGGAGTGGTGAACTGATATCAGCTATAGGCTCGGGGCTGACAAGCTTCGGTCTTGGGGTTTATGTGTTTCAGAAGAGCGGAAGCGCGGCAAATATGGCGCTTGTAGCTCTTCTGGCGTTTCTTCCGACACTGATTCTGAGTGCTCCCGCCGGAGTCCTTGCTGACCGTTATGACCGAAGGATTCTCATGATGGCAGGTGATGGTCTTTCCGCCCTTGGCCTCTTGTATATACTGGTCTGCATGCTGTTCGATGAGGCTAAGCTGTATCAGATTTGCATAGGTGTATTTATCAATTCGGTTTTTTCATCATTGCTCGAGCCTTCTTACAGAGCAACTGTAACAGATCTGCTGACCAGAGAGGAATATTCCAGGGCAAGCGGAATGGTGAGTATTGCCGGCAGCGCAAGATATCTGATCTCGCCGCTTATAGCAGGTCTGCTGCTTACAGTTGCCGATGTGAAGCTGCTGCTTGTGATCGATATCTGCACATTTTTCCTGACGGTGATCTGTATCGCAGTGGTAAGGAAGACCATTACCACACAGAGACCGGAGAGAACAGACAGCTTTATGGAAAGCTTCCGTGAAGGCTGGAATACCATAACGGAAAAGAGGGGCGTGATGATACTCATTGTCATCTCATCCGTGATCACATGCTTTATGGGTGCGATGCAAATATTGGCAGAACCGATGATTCTTGACTTTCAGACCAGCAAGGTTCTGGGTATCGTGGAGACTATATGCGCCTGCGGCATGCTTGTGTCGAGCATAATAATAGGATCGCGCGGGCTGAAAAGGAGTTTTACGGGTATTCTAAGCATTTCACTTGCGATGGCAGGTCTGTCCATGGTCGGGTTTGGCCTGAGGGAGAACATTGTTCTGATCGGATGCTTCGGATTCATGTTCTTCTTCATGCTGCCTTTTGCCAACAACTGTCTGGATTATCTGGTAAGGACGAACATTGATGCTGATAAGCAAGGCAGAGTGTGGGGCCTGATCAGCTTTCTGTCTCAGACAGGGTATGTAGTTGCATATGGGGCAGCAGGGGTTCTTGCCGACTATGTGGCTGCCGTAAGGAATACCGGCGTGGGACGCGGAGCAGCGGTCGTGATCATGATCTCAGGTGTGATGCTTGCCGCTGCAGCTGTCACACTATACCGGTTTAAAGATGTAAGAAATCTGGAGAGGCAAAACTGATGAACGGACGAATGATTATAAATGATCTGAAAATGAACAAACTGGTATCTGCGGCCTCCCTGAGAAAGACTGTGCAATTTGAGTAAGGAATCTTTCGGCTATTGGCGTTAATGCCTGATATTTGTTCCAGATCAGATAGAAATTTGTTTCTTTGACAGGCCGGAGCGGTCTGAATACCAGTCCGCTGTTCTCCGAACAGTCAACAAGATGCTCGAACGTCAATAATATGCCCAATCCTTCAAGAGCAAACATAGAGCCGTTATATGAAAGGCGGAATGAACCTTCAAGCCGGAGATCATCAGCCCGGTCACCGGCCCATTCTTTTATTTCACGATGCCAGCTCTGCTCTGAACAGAATAAAGGTTCTCCTGTAAGGTCATCGACTGTGATGGCCTTTTTTGCAGCCAGGGGATGAGTGGCAGGCATTACCGCTCCCCAGATATCCTTCTCAGGGAATATGACGTGATTATATTTACGTGTATCAGGATGCTCACTGCAGATAACTGCAAAGTCGAGAAGGCCTTTATCCAGCTTTTCCGTGACCTGCTCTGTATCTCCGCTGGTAATATGGTAATTCAGACAGGGATATGCAGCTTTGAATCTGCTGATCTCACGTGCGAGATAGCGCATCTGATAGGACTCGGCAAGACCAAAGTAGAGGTCACCGCCTGTTATGTCATCAAGTGAAATGAATTCCCGCTCAATTTTGTCGGCCATAGCAACAAGGTCTTCAGCACGGTCACGCAACAGCATTCCTTCATCAGTCAGCCGTATGCTGAAACTCCTTCGCGTGAAAAGCTTTTTGCCAAGCTCTTCTTCCAGTGACTTGAGTGTTTTGGACAGAGTAGGCTGGGTGACATGCAGTAACTCGGCTGCCCTTGTCATATTCTCTTCTCTTGCTACTGCGAGGAAATATCTCAGACTGCGGATATCCATATTTTTACTCCTTTAATGATATGCGTTTATAGAATATCATGATATTTATTATAACCATTAGCGAATATCAGGGCAAACAGTTATTATGCAGATATGAAGGACTCAGACATTGAAAAAATAATAGCGAATATGGGTGATGCAGGCTGCAGCAGTGCGGATATCGATAGAGTATGCAGACTTCATGAGGCAGGATTTGACGGTGAGATAGTTAAATGCCTTTTGGGCAGCAACAATGTAACTCTAACGATAAAAGCAGAATAGAAACAGTTATCAATTACGAGGACCTCAGGGCATGAGCCCTGGGGTTTTGTTTTTGCCCTGATTTGCATCTATTGTTGAAATAAAATATAAAAAATTAAAAAATTTTCGAAATAACAGTTGACAAGGAGATAAAGTTGTTATTATAATAAGGCAGGTTGTTAAAACAACAACAAATTATAAGAAATGTGTCACTGACACTATCGACACAACAACTCTTATGTATTATCATTAAGGAGGTAATCATGAAAGCAAAAGCAGTAAGACTCCACGCTGCAAACGATCTGCGTCTCGATGAGTTCGAGCTTCCTGAGATCAAGGATGATGAGATACTTGTAAAGGTGATATCCGACACTGTTTGTATGTCCACCCACAAGTGCGCCATCCTGGGCGTTGAGCACAAGAGAGTCCATGAAGATGTTGCAGAGCATCCGGCTATCATGGGTCACGAGATGGCCGGTGATATCGTAAAGGTCGGAAAGGCACATCAGGACAAGTTCAAGCCAGGCATGAAATTCACCCTTCAGCCGGCTCTTAACTACAAGGGAACAATGTGGAGTCCGGGATACTCCTATGAATTCTTTGGCGGAAATGCT
>JBGUVT010000312.1:0-19107 GCA_045220485.1 Anaerovoracaceae bacterium
TCAACTAAAAAACAACCAGTAACATTGCTGTTACTGGTTGCCATAGCCTTTTAATTTTTCACTGTCCTCTTGACGGGTAGCAGTTCACAGAAAGCGTCGGGCTTTTGTAAGCTAAGGACGGATAGTTTACCGTTTACCTTGAAAGAGGTACTAATGAATATAATATTCGTTGGTACCATTGGTCCTTAAACAGTTGATATCGATCTTAAAGAGCCAATTTTATGGTGCATAACCTTTTGTTCAATCGTGAGAAGAACCAACAGCTCCTCAATTGTTATTTGTCGTATAGAGATGCAAAATGGGATGTAATGCTGTATCACTTTTTATCGGTAAACTTATTTATCAATTCCTCCAAGAAAAAAATCGGTACAATGAATAATCATGCAGAATAGGCATCTAAAACAGTTAAGAAGAAGACTGCTCTTGGATGCGATTGGTCCTTCGCGTTTCTGTATAAAAGTATAGGGGCCATTTTTTTGGTATTTCACACATGCCTTATCAGGTTGAAGCACCAACAGATAGATATGACATCAAAAGCATTGTCAATATGTGATATCATATGATGAAAGGGATTTTGGCATCGCTTTAAAACATCATTGGTATCTGTTTTGAGAAATCATATTACTGAAGTTATATAATGCGCGCTGCTAAAGTAATCAGATGCGGGACAGGAAAAACTATATAGAGATGAGTAAAGACAACATAGATAGCAAAGATAACAAAGAAGAAAAAACTGTTAAAAAGCCTGTTGTGGCAATCTGCTACGACTTCGATAAAACGCTCTCGCCTGACAATATGCAGGCGCAGGGCTATCTTCAGGCGATTCAATATGAGAACCAGGATGAGTTCTGGAAGGAGACTATGGACCTGGCGCGCGCCAACTGCATGGACTCAAATCTTGCCTGGATGTACCTGATGCTCAAGGGCGCGCGCGGCAAGGAGATCTTCAGGCGTGATATGCTGGCGGGCTACGGCGCAAAGGTCAAGCTTTATGACGGTGTCAGCGAGTGGTTCGACCGGATCTGCCGCTACGGCGAAGAGAAAGGCGTTACGGTAGAGCATTATATACTGTCATCCGGCCTCAAGGAGATGATAGAGGGGACCTGCATCGCCGATAAGTTCACCATGATATATGCAAGCTCGTTCTTCTACGACGAGGACGGTGTCGCGATATGGCCGGCGCAGGTTGTCAATTACACCAGCAAGACGCAGTATCTTTTCAGGATTTCCAAGGGCGTGCTGGATGTGAATGATCCGGCTGTAAACGATTACTTCCCGCCGGAAGAGATCCGCGTACCTTTCACGAATATGGTATACATCGGGGACAGCGAGACTGACATCCCGTGCATGAAGCTGGTCAACAGCTACGGCGGTTACTCTGTCGGCGTCTATGACCCGGTGACCCTCGACAAACGCAGAGTCCTCAAGCTTATGGACGAGAACAGGATAGGGTACTATGCTCCTGCAGATTACACAGAGGGCTCTGAAATGGATGAGCTCATCAAGAGTATAATCGACAAAACAGCGGAAGAAAGAAAATGAAAAAGAGACGTATTACATTCAATTCACCGGTTGTTCTGACATTCGTGATCATCAGCCTCGGCGCCATGGTCGCTAACTATCTGACAGCCGGACTCAGCAATAAACTGCTGTTTATGACATATCACTCGTCGCTGGCTTCACCAATGACATATGTCCGGTTCTTTACACATGTGCTCGGACACGCGGGATGGAGCCATTACATCAGTAATATGACATATATGCTGCTTCTTGGGCCGATGCTCGAGGAGAAGTACGGCTCGAGAGCTATCATTGAGGTGATTCTCATTACCGGTCTTATGGCTGGACTTGTGAACTGGTTCCTGTTTCCGACTACAGCGCTTTGCGGCGCCAGCTCGGTGGTCTTCGCGTTTATACTGATGACTTCATTCACTAGCTTCAAGGAAGGCGAGATACCTCTGACAGTCATACTGGTAGCGTTCATTTTCATCGGCCAGCAGGTATATGAAGGCCTGTTTGTAGCAGACAATATATCCAACATGGCACATATAGTCGGCGGAATCGTCGGAGCCGTGGCTGGATATACGCTCAATAAGAAAGCATGACTCACACTCTGAAATTGTTGAAATTTCAAGTAAAGAATGCTAAATCAAAGGAAGTTTACAGATAACTATTATGTCACCATTACTTATGAAGGCTGTGATAGCCATTACACTTGCACTTATTTTTTATACGATAGGTGTCTGGTCGGAGCATAGAGCCAGGCTGCTAAAGCCTTCGCACCTGGTGTTTTTCTGGCTGGGCCTCTGCGCAGACACAACAGGCACCATGATGATGTCCAGACTGGCTGACGGCTCTGGCGGAGGACTCATGGGAGCTCACGGTATTACCGGCATGATCGCGATTATACTCATGATGATTCATGCGGTCTGGGCGACTGTCGTGCTTGTGCGTAAAGATGAAAAGGCGATGCACACATTCCACAGATTCAGCGTCGTGGTGTGGGTCATCTGGCTCGTGCCGTTCGTGCTGGGCATGATGATGGGGATGAAATAATGGAAAACAGATTCAAACCGGGGGATATAGTGCAGCATTTCAAGCGTGAGATGCTGAGCGATGAGGAGCGTGCAGCCAATAAATATCTGTACGAGATCGTTGGAATCGCAACGCACAGCGAGACGCGAGAGTCGATGATGGTCTACAGGCCTCTCTACAACGATGGCGGAATGTATGTGCGTCCGCTTGAGATGTTCCTCAGCGAAGTCGATCATGAAAAATACCCGGACGTGAAGCAGAAATACAGATTCGAGAAGGTCAGCGATCTTTAAAGAACAGAAATGAGACTTTTCATAGCGGTAAATCTGAATGATGAGATGAAGGATGCGCTACTGGACATCCAGGACACCATGCGGACTTATGGTGTGCGCGGAAAGGACACTCCGCCGGAGAACATGCACCTGACGCTTGCGTTCATCGGCGAATACGATGATCCTGAACGCGTGAAGGAGGTCGTGGAGAGCATTGAAATAAGGCCGTTTGAGATGAAACTGAAAGGAATTGGCGCTTTCAGGGATCTTTGGTGGGTCGGTACGGAAAACAGCGCGCCGCTTATGGCAATAAGCAGAAGACTCAGGCGCGCGCTGGCAGAGGCGGATATTCCTTTTGATAAAAAAAAGTTCTCGCCGCACATAACAATAATCCGGAGAGCAAACGGAACGCTCTCAGGAGAAGCGGCAGACGAAATAGCTGCGAGCGAGATCGCAGGGCACGGCGGTGTTTCAATGACTGTTGATCATATATCGCTGATGCGTTCTGACCGCGGCAAATACGGAATGATATACACGGAGCTGTAACTTGATTATAGAAAGAGGGTGCAGATATGAGTTCTATTGACATCAGACTGACTGGCATCACCGATCTCGAGACCGATTGCATCGTAAATGCTGCAAACAGCGGGCTTGCGATGGGAAGCGGCGTTTGCGGAGCAATATTCCGCGCAGCCGGACCTCGTGAGATGCAGGCTGCATGTGACAAGATCGGAGGATGTCCTACAGGAGGAGCAGTTATCACACCGGGCTTTGCGCTTAAGGCGAAGCATGTGGTCCATGCGGTCGGGCCGATCTGGAAGGGCGGTAAAAACAACGAGGGGAAGAACCTCTATAACTGCTACATCGAATCGCTCAACAGAGCGAAAGAGAATGGCTGCCATTCGATCGGGTTCCCGCTTATATCTGCAGGCATTTTCGGATATCCAAAGACCGAGGCGTGGCAGGTCGCTATAAGAGCGTGCCGTGACTGGATCAGCGATAATCCTGACTATGACATGGACATTGTGTTTGCTGTGCTCGATAAGAAGATCCTTGAGATGGGTAAGGAGGCAGCCGGCCTGGCAGGAACCGGATGGTAATACCCTAATGACAACTCAAATAAACGGAAAAACATGTTACATATACGATTGCGGATCGTCTGACGTGCTGATGATACAGCCGGTGGATGATCATGATCTGGAGGTAATTGACAGCGAGGTCGCTGAGATTGCAAGGCTTGCGGGCGGTACAGGTTTTACTTTGGCTGCATTCAAAGTGGATGACTGGAACGCGGATCTTTCGCCGTGGAAAGCGCCGCCGGTGTTCGGCAGTGAAGGTTTTGCAGGAGGAGCTGATACCACTCTGAAGTATGTTACTGATCAGCTGATTCCGGAGCTAATAGGCAGCCGGAATATGGAGCCTGATGCAAAGATATATATCGGCGGGTACTCACTTGCCGGATTCTTTGCTCTGTGGGCGGCATACCAGACAGATCTGTTCAGCGGAGCCGCGGCGGCATCGCCGTCGGTATGGTTCCCGGGATGGATCGATTACGCCGGTAGCAATACCATAAAAGCAAACAAGGTATATCTTAGCCTTGGCGACAAAGAAGAAAAGACGCGCAATCCTGTGATGAGGACGGTAGGCGACAACATCCGCAGGCAGTACGAGCTGCTGCAGGCGGATCCTGTATGCGGCAAATGCACACTGGAGATGAACCAGGGCAACCACTTCAAAGAGCCGGATATCCGTACAGCCAAGGGCTTTGCCTGGCTTCTGAGTGAATAAAAAAATGCCAAAAGCAAAAGCAAGGGCGAAAGATAAAGTAAAATGAGCGAATCAAACATCAAACCTATTACAATCGAACACGTTAACAGATACGGAGAGATCTATGCTAAGGCATTTTCAGGCGAGCCATGGAACGACCCATGGAAGACAGAGGATGCTGTCATACATGTAAAGGAGCTTCTCGAATCGAAGCAGTCGTATGGCCTCGAATATGTCGTGGATGGAGAGGTCGCCGGGTTTATTCTCGGGACTTCGATGCTTTTTCATTACGGCAGGATGTTCGAAATCAACGATCTGGCAGTAGACCCGGCTTTCCAGGGCAAGGGTATAGCGACCGAGCTCCTCGAAAAGTGTATCGCGGAAATGAAGGAACGCGGAATCGCCGGGCTCAACCTTATAACCGAGGCAGAGGGATTTCTGCCGGAATTCTATGAAAGGTACGGATTCAGCCGTGAAAAACGGGTGATCCTGATGGGGAAAGAATTATGAGTTACAATATTCCAAAAGACCCGAACATGCTTTACAGCTATATCAACATGATGCTCAGAGACAAATTTGACTCTCTTGAGGAGTTTTGCAATGTCAATGATGCGGACATGGATGAGATAGTCGAAAAGCTTAAGGCCGCCGGTTTTGAATATGATGCTGAGCTGAATCAGTTCGGATAAAAGAGGAGTTTTATTATGAGCCAGTCTATAGCAATTACAATTGAACCGCTGGACGTGAATCTGTCGGTGTGTAAGGTTGAGGATTATTCGCAGGTAGATATCTGCCAGCCGTTCTGCTTTACCGGGAGCACGGATGAGGAATTCTCGCTCGTGTGTCCGACTGATATGGTTCCCGGAAATACGACAGAACGTGACGATGGATGGCGCGCGTTCCGGATCGTTGGAGTGCTGGATTTTTCGCTTGTAGGCATTCTTGCCGGCATTTCAGAGATACTTGCTGAGAACAAGATAGGCCTGTTCGCTGTTTCGACATACAACACGGACTACATTCTGACGAAGGCGGAGCAGTACGAAAAGGCTTTGGAAGCGCTCAAAAGCGCCGGCTATAGAATCAAATAAAGGGAATCAAGGGACATGAGGATAATCAGAGACGATGCAATGAATGAAAGCAGCCATTTGGCTGTGCTTGAGGTCCGGTATCCGGACAGTGCAGAATGGGACATTGACGCATTCGAGCAGCTGCGCGACCGGGAGCTCGACGCCATACGTAAAGAAGGAGAGGATTACGACCGCGAGACCTGGTTCAGGCAGGATCCGTATTTCAGATACTTCCGCAAGTTCAAGAAGACCTATCCGGTCATGATGCAGGTGGAGTCGTTCCTTCTGAAGGGCCGGCCGTTCCCTGAAGGCAGATACATCAATGCTGTTGCTTTTCTGACGGAACTGAAGACAAGGATTCTGATGGGAACGCATGACGCGGAACGTGTTGACGGCGATATCGTCATCTACACGGAGACTGAAAAGGTGCCGTTCCCGAGCATTCACGGTTCTGAAGGCCACAGCTATCCCGGAGACACTACCGGGCGCGATGATGCCGGAGTGATTATCAGCATGATCGCCGGCGCAGACAGCAGAACATGCCTTCATGAGGACAGTACACATGTGCTGTATCTGGCATTCGGAACGCCAGGCACATCAGCGGAAGTTCTGGATGAATGCCTTGATCAGGCGGAAGAATACGTGAAGACACTCGCTCCGAATGCTGTAACAGAGAGGCATTTCGTATAGCGAGCATCAATCTGGCAGCAGTTTAGTGCGGCCGGAAAGGGGGCTGGAGATATGACTATCAGACTGGCGACTATAGAAGACATGGAAGGTGTAAAGGCACTTCTCAGGAAGTACCATCGTGACACCATATCTGATGAGGACCGCCCGGATGGTTTTGTAACAACTGCAATCACTGATGAGCAGCTGACTGAGCTGATCGAAAAAGAGAAGGGCGTCACTATAATTGCAGAGCCTGCAGAGGATGGGCCTGACAAGGTCCTGGGTTTCTGCTTTGCGGCTCCATGGGAGTTCTGGGAAGCGTGGCCGCTGTTCAGGCACATGATCGATATTATCCCGGATTATGAGTTCGAAGGCAAAAGGCTTGTTGTAAGTGACAGTTATCAGTATGGCCCGATGTGTGTGGACAGGTCTATACGCGGAACAGGAGCATTCGAAGATCTGTTTTACGCCAGTCTGGCGCAGTTCAGGTACAGATTCCCTCTGATGCTTACATTCGTGAACCAGATCAACAAGAGATCTGAAAATGCTCATAATAACAAGGCTCATATGGAGACGATAGGGACCTTCGATTTCGGTGAAAATCACTATTTCCTTATGGGTATTCGCACGGATGCGGCCGATTCATATACAAGAAAGTGCATAGTTTAGTGTTATGAAATATGCTGTCGCATATATAGTTATTGTTAATATACTGGCGTTCTGCCTGTATGGAATAGACAAATCCGCCGCAATCAGGCAAAAGCAGCGCATTCCGAACCGCATATTGCTATTAATTGCTGCTTTTGGCGGTTCTTTGGGGGCTCTGGCAGGAATGTACACCTTCAGACACAAAACGAAAAAGTGGTATTATACTATTACGGTGCCGGTATTGTTGGTGATCCATATTGTCGCGGCTGTATTGCTGCTCAGCTCATGCGGTGCTTCATATATGCAGATCTCGCAGGAAGAAGCAATGCAGATGATGCAGGAGCAGACGGACTATCTCATTGTTGATGTGCGCAGGCCTGATGAGTTCGCTGAGGGTCACATAAAAGATGCCATCAACGTACCGAATGAGGACATTACAGACGGGATGCCTGAGCTTCTTCCGGACAAGGACCAGCTCCTGCTGATATACTGCCGCAGCGGCAACCGCAGCAAGGAGGCATCCAGGAAACTCGTGGATATCGGCTATACGAATGTGTACGAATTCGGCGGTATCAACACCTGGGAAGGTGAGATCGTGACCGGCGAATGATTTTGTCAGAATGAGGAGATACAAAAGAAATGACAGGTAAGTTCTGCAGGGAGTGCGGCACAAAACTCGTGCCGAAAGAGCTGGAAAATGAAGGAATCGTGCCATATTGTCCGTCGTGCGGACAGTACAGGTTCCCTCAGTATAACGTAGCGGTCATAATGATCGTGGTCAATGAGTCGACGGATGAGATTCTGCTCATACAACAGTACGGCAGGCCGTCTTACATACTGGTTGCGGGATATGTGACCAGAGGAGAGTCGCTCGAAGATGCCTACAGGAGGGAGATACGCGAAGAAACCGGAATGACTGTGTCGCGCATTAAGTATAACCGTACGGAATTCTTTGAAAAGTCCGATTCTCTGATGTGCAATTTTACGATATTCGTAAAGGATGCATCGGAGATGCACGCTAACTATGAAATTGATAAATACGCGTGGTTCACGCGTGATGAAGCAAGAGCAAATATCCGCCCGAACAGTCTGGCGGAGAAGTTCCTCGTTGCGTACCTCGACGAATAGTATAAATAATGGATGTTCTTTGTAAATAAAAGGAGGCAGACTATGAGTAAAGTAAATGATTTTCTGACAGAAGCCGGTGTATTCTATCTTGCAACTGTTGACGGCGACCAGCCGAAGGTAAGACCGCTCGGAGCTCATCTTGAGATGGACGGCAAGGTGCTTTTCGGCGTAGGAGATTTCAAGGAAGTTTATAAGCAGCTCGTTGCAAACCCTAAGGTTGAGATCGCTTGTGCAAAGCCTGACGGCCACTGGCTCCGCTACACCGGAAAGGCAGTATTCGAAACAGATCCTAAGTATGCCGAGGCAAACCTTGAGGCGATGCCAATGCTGAGAAAGATCTATAACGATGAGACCGGCAACAAACTGATGATGTTCCACCTCGAGGATGCGACTGCTGTTGACATCCCTATGATGGGACCTGGAGAGGACCTGCTGAAATAGCGCGGAGGTTTTTTGAAATGAGAAAGATACTTGTAGTCGTAGACATGCAGAACGACTTCATAGACGGAGCGCTCGGCACGCCTGAGGCGGTTGCGATCGTTGAAAACGTAAAAGCCAGGATACGCGAGTACGATCAGGCCGATATTTTCGTGACAATGGATACGCATAAGCCGGAATATCTTGAGACCCAGGAGGGCAGAAACCTCCCTGTGGAGCACTGTATCAAGGGTACAAAAGGCTGGCAGATCAGGAGCGATATTGCAGAGCTCCTCCCGGACTGGCATGTTTATGAAAAACCGACCTTCGGAAGTGTGGCGCTGGCTAAGGACATGGCTGAGATTGCTGCTGACGAAGACATCGAGATCGAAGTGCTGGGACTCTGCACGGATATTTGTGTGGTATCCAATGCGCTCATGCTGAAGGCTTACATGCCTGAGGTAAAGATATCGGTCGACCCGTCATGCTGCGCCGGAGTAACACCTGAATCGCACGAGGCAGCGCTGAAAACGATGCAGATGTGCCAGATAAAGATTCTGTAAATCGATATAGAAGGAGAAGGATATGAAGACTTTAGTAGCATATTTCTCTGCGAGCGGAAATACCGCATCGCTTGCAAAGAGAGTTGCTGAGGCTGCGAAGGCTGATCTGTTTGAGATAAAGCCTGTTGAGCCTTATACTGATGCGGATCTCAGATGGACCAATCCGCTTGCAAGATGCAATAAGGAAAAGCTCGGCAAAAAGAATGTTCCTATTGCTGACAGAGTAGAGAATCTTGATGAGTATGACCTGATACTTATCGGATTCCCGATCTGGTATTATGGCGCTCCGAATATCATTGAGACATTCGTAAAGAGCTACGATTTCACCGGTAAGAAAGTCGCACTTTTCGCAACGTCGGGAGGCAGCGATATAACGAAGGCTCCGGCAAAGCTCCAGCCGCTCATGAAGGGCGAAATCATCGATGCGAAGCTGTTTTCGCCTGACGCAAGCTACGCTGATGTCAATGTCTGGACCAGCAATCTGAAATAGCGTTCAAACGGAGAGACGGGGACCGGTCATGCTGTATATTATCAGGCACGGAAAGACTGAAATGAATGCGAAGATGCTCATGCAGGGCAGGAGCGACCATCCGCTCAATGAAGCCGGGATAGCGCAGGCTGAGGAAGCTGCTGAACGCTTTGCGGAGATGGGCGTCAGGATCGACAAGGTATACACCAGTCCGCTTGTCAGGGCTTTGCAGACGGCAAAGAAGATAGCACCGGACGCTGAGCTTACTGTTGACGAGCGCCTTATCGAGATGGACTACGGACCGTACGAGGGAATGGACCTCATGAATCCGGCTCCGGAGGTCATCGACTTTTTCATGGATTTTGTGAACGTACCTGCGCCTGAAGGCATGGAACCTCTCCCTGCTATAGTAAAAAGGCTGGGCAACTTCCTTGAGGAGATTGCCATGGAAGCTGAGAGCAAAAACATCCTTATCTCTACCCATGCCATAGCGATGAAGGGTGCGCTCGAATACCTGACGTCGGAATCCAAAGGCAGCTATTGGGCTAA
This sequence comes from Anaerovoracaceae bacterium, assembly GCA_045220485.1. Lineage (GTDB taxonomy): Bacteria > Bacillota > Clostridia > Peptostreptococcales > Anaerovoracaceae > Crickella. Next base: position 10,085 of record JBGUVT010000312.1, read on the forward strand.
GAATATAGGCAATTGCGATATCTATGCATCGGAAGTAAAGAACGGAAAGTTCTCTGTTCCGGTATGCATAGACGACGGTAAGGACCGCTGGGAAGGCGCTGAATAATCATATGGAATACAGAAAACTTGGAAATACCGGACTTGAAGTGAGCGTAATAGCGCTCGGATGCGAGGCTTTCGTTGAAGACAACAGCAATGCGAAGTCGTTCCTCGACGTGGCAGAGAAAGCGGGAGTCAATTATTTTGACCTGTTTTCACCTGACCCTGCGGCAAGGTCCGCGCTCGGCGAGGCTCTGAAGGGCAGAAGGGAAAAGTTCATCATACAGTCGCACATTTCTTCCGTCTGGAAGAACGGCCAGTATGAGAGAAGCCGCAATCTTGATGATGTCAGGGCGGCATTCGAAGACTCGCTCGAAAGACTGGGCACTGACTATATCGATGTTGGTATGATCCATTACTGCGACGCTGACAGCGACTGGCAGGCGATCAAGGATAACGGCATTGTCGAGTACGCAAAGCAGCTCAAGGCAGAGGGGAAGATACATCACATAGGCCTTTCATCGCATAATCCTAAGATTGCCATAAAAGCGATAGAGGAGGGCGACATTGAGGTGCTGATGTTCAGCATCAACCCGGTTTACGACATGCTGCCCGGTACGGAGGTCGTCGATGACCTCTGGGCAGATGAAGTCTACGAAGGCGGATTCGTCAACATGGATCCTGAGCGACAGAGACTGTATGAGCTCTGCGAGAGCAAGGGAGTCGGCATTACTGTCATGAAGGCATTCGCGGGCGGCGACCTGCTGACTGCGGAGATGTCTCCTGCGGGAGCGGCACTGACCCCGGTGCAGTGCATAAGCTACTGCCTGTCCAGACCTGCAGTTGCGACTGTATGCTCGGGCGCGAGAAACGATAAACAGCTTGCTGAGAGCATTGCTTACTGCGATGCGTCTGAAGAACAGCGTGACTATGCCGAGGCTTTCGCAAAATTCCCGAAGGTGAGCTGGAGCGGTCACTGCATGTACTGTACTCACTGTCATCCATGTCCGGCAGAGATAGACATTGCTTTCGTCACGAAGCTGCTCAATCTCGTCATAGCCCACAATGAATCGAACGGTATAAAGGAGGGGACTGAAGGCTTCCGCGTTCCTGATACCGAGAGGATGCACTATGAGGTGCTGGAGAAGCACGCAGGTGACTGCCTGCAGTGTGGAATGTGCGAGACAAGATGTCCGTTTGATGTTAAGATACGTGAAAACATGAAGCACGCGGAGAAGGTATTCGGATTATGAAGCAATATATAGTCGATGCATTCACTGATAAGCCGTTTGCAGGCAATCCTGCTGCGGTCTGCGTAATGGACAGGTGGCCGCCTGAGGCTTCTATGATGAAGCTTGCTATGGAGAACAATCTGTCGGAGACAGCTTTTATAGTGAAGGAGGAGGAAGGCTACCATCTGCGCTGGTTCACGCCGGGAAACGAGGTGGAACTTTGCGGACATGCCACTCTTGCTTCGTCTTTCGTGATACTTAATTTTGTTGAGCCCGGGAGCACATCAGTAAGATTCAATACGTTAAGCGGAGTGCTGACTGTAAATCGCAAGGGAGATCTTTACGAGATGGACTTCCCGACATATGAGCTGAAAGAGATCTCTGTCACTGACGACATGGAGAAGGCTTTCGGTGTACGTCCGGTAAAGGCTGTGCTGGGACTCGACCTCGTCTGCATTTTTGATGATGAAGAGCAGGTACGGAATATGACACCTGATCAGAATCTGCTCACGAAGATAGAAGGACGTATCCAGAACGCAACGGCTGCAGGCAGCGAAGTGGACTGCGTGTCACGGAGCTTCTGCCCTAAACTGTCGATTGCAGAAGACCCGGTATGCGGGTCGGCGCACTGCCAGATAGCAGATTACTGGTCACAGGTTCTTGAAAAGAAGGAGATACTGGCATATCAGGCATCAAAGCGCGGCGGTTATCTGTACTGCGAACTGAAAGATAACGGCAGAATCGCGATAAGCGGCAAGGCAGCACTTGTGGCCATATCTGAAATAATGGCTGATTTGTAGATTTCCGGAGGAAGAAATGAAAGATCTCGAGAAGAAGACATGCCGCATAGGACTGGTACAGGCTGAGCCTGTGCTGTTCGACAAGAAGGCGTGCCTTGAAAAAGCGCTTAGATATATCAATGAGGCAGCGGATAACGGATCGGAACTCATTGTGTTTCCGGAGCTTTTCATACCCGGATATCCGGTCGGCATGAATTTCGGATTTAGTGTCGGCAAGAGGACCGAGCCGGGAAGGGAAGACTGGAAACGCTATTATGATGCCTCTGTAGTTGCAGGTGGAGAGGAATTCAGACAGCTTGCTGAAGCGGCAAAGAAGACAGGCTCGTACATAAGCATCGGCTTTTCGGAACGTGATGCTGTTGGCGGTACTCTGTACAACAGCAATGCTGTCTTTGAGCCTGACGGGTCATACAAGGTGCACCGCAAGCTCAAGCCAACGGGCTCTGAAAGGCTCGTCTGGGGCGATGCCGACAAGCATTTCTTCCCGGTCACAGATACACCATGGGGTCCTGTCGGCAGCCTCATATGCTGGGAGAGTTACATGCCTCTGGCGAGGGTGGCGCTTTATCAGAAGGGTATAACTATTTACATTTCGCCTAATACAAACGATAATCCTGAATGGCAGGCAACGATACAGCACATAGCGATCGAAGGCAAATGCTACTTCGTTAACGCGGACATGATAATCCGCAGGGATTCGTACCCGGCTGACCTGAGAGCGGAAGAGATAAAGAATCTGCCTTATTGGGTCTGCCGCGGAGGAAGCTGTATAATCGATCCGTTCGGACATTACGTGACCGATCCGGTCTGGGACGAGGAGACGGTCATATATGCAGATCTCGACATGGAACTGCCGGCTTCGTGCAAGATGGAACACGATGCTGTCGGGCATTATGCAAGGCCTGACGTGCTGAAGCTGGTGGTTGAAGATAAATAAAACAGTGAGGAATAAAAATGATCACAGGAAAACAGAGAAGTGAACTGAAAAAGCTGGCTCAGGATCTTAAGCCGACTGTCATGATAGGTAAGGAGGACATCACTCCGAATATCATTTCGGCGATTGACGATTACCTGAATGCGCATGAGCTTGTCAAAGTGCAGATCCAGGAGGGTTCGCTGATTGAACCTAAGGATGCTGCAAATGCTCTGGCCGAGGAGCTCGGTGCTGAATTCGTGCAGGCTATCGGCAGAAGATTTGTTTTGTACAGGCAGGCGGCAGATCCTGACAAGAGAAGGATCTTTATATAGAAAAGGAGCTAAACCATGAAATTCAGGATGATCCATGAGAATTTCAACGTGAGCGACCTTGATGTGTCGCTCGCTTTCTACGAGAAGGCGCTTGGCCTTACGGAAATCAGAAGAAAGACAGCTGAAGACGGATCGTTCATAATCGTCTATGTCGGAAATAAAGAGACGGATTTTGAGCTTGAGCTCACATGGCTCGCAGAGCATCCGCAGAAGTATGACCTCGGCGAGGAGGAATTCCACCTGGCTTTCAGGACTGATGATTTTGATGCGGCTCACGCGCTCCACGAGAGCATGGGCTGTATTGCCTTCGAGAATCACGATATGGGCATTTACTTCATAACAGACCCTGACGGGTACTGGCTGGAGATTCTGCCTCCAAGAGATTAGATAACAAGGAGCTTTACAGATGAAGTTAAGCAGTAAAGGTATAGGCTGGCTGATAGCAGGCGCATTGATATGTGCAGCTGCTTTCCCGGGCAATGGCGTCGCAGACGTTGTAAGCACTATCATGATAGGGCTCGTGTTTATTGCGATCTATTTCATGAAACAGAGGTTCAAGCCTCGCGGGCTCGGATGGTTTATAGCCGGAGGCATTATGACCGCTTATTTGATGGATTGCCTTCTCGATATGGCCGGCGGGATCTTTTCACAATATACCGGTTCCAGCGAATTTTCAGATCTGCTGTTCTCGGCAATTTTTGCGTGCTTCTTCATGTTTATGTTCTACCGCAGCAACAAGGTAGTGCTTGACGATATTGCCGACGGTGCGGAACACGTTGAAGAAAGTGAATTTCCTTATCAGGAAGAGGTCTTCACGGAAGAGACTGTTACTGTTGAAACAGAGAAGGTAGTTAAGCAGGCAGAGGATTCCACGAATGTGGAGATCGAGGTCACAGACGGCAAGTAATGAAAAAGCTTAACTGGATCGAGATAACCAGTCTTTATATAGGCATAATAATGGGCGCGGGATTCGCGTCGGGCAGGGAGTGCTGGCAGTTCTTCGGAGTATTCGGAGAAAAAGGATATCTGGGAGCTGCGGCGAGCACGGTCTGCTTTGTGCTGCTGGCGTGCATGCTGACATATATCGCACGCAGCAAGGGCACAGCAGACCTGGGCCGGCTCATCTGCCCGGTTGAGAGCCGGCCGGCCTATGAGGTCATAGGCTGGGTGCTCGCCGCCATCTACTATTCCATGATAATCGCCATGACTGCAGCAGGCGGATCGCTTCTGAACCAGCAGTTCGGCATGAGCAAGGCAGTAGGCGGAATAATCATCGCGATCCTGTGCATTATTACCGTCCTTGGCGATTTTGAGCGTGTCTCAAAGGTGTTCAGGCTGATGATCCCTGTGCTTTTTACAGTAGGCATCATTACGATACTTCTGACAATCAGGGCTGATTTCCCGCAAAGCGGACCGGTCGAAGGATATACACCGGGACGCATGTCACCTGACTGGCCGGTTTCTGCTCTGGTATTCATGGCGTACAACACTTTAGGCATGATAGCCATGTCGGGCAATTCAGCCATCAATGCTAAAGATTCAAAGAACGCATACGCCGGAGCTGTTGCGGGTACGCTTTGCCTCGGAGCTCTCACGATCCTGCTCCTCAGGGCGCTTCTGACAGATATGGCATTCAGCGCTGAACTCGACCTGCCTATGCTTGGATTTGCAGGCAGGCTTTCGCCGGTGCTCAGCATCATATATGCAGTGATCCTGTACGGAGCAGTTTATTCTACAGGCGCCAGCACATATTACGGATTCAGCACCAAGCTGAAGGCCGGCAAATACAAAAAATGGATCATTATCTGCGGAGCACTTGCCGGATTCCTGCTGGGACTCACCGGATTCAAGAGACTCGTTGAATTCCTTTACCCGGCTCAGGGTTATATAGGGATCGTATTCATACTGCTTATAATCATCAATTTCTGCAGGGAGCTTGCGAAGCCTTCCGCGGAGAAAACGGAGATACAAAATGAACAATGATACCAGAAATACTCTTGAGGCTCTCGAAAGGGGTGAAATAAGCGTTGATGAGGCTTTGACACGCATCAAGACCGAGCCGTTTGAGGATATCGGATATGCAATGGTAGACCTCCACAGAAAGGTTATGCAGGGAGCTCCTGAAGTTATTTATGGAGAGGGTAAAACTGCGGAGCAGATATGCGGTATCGTTGATGTGATGGTTAAGAGGGGACAGCTGCCTATACTGGTTACCAGGATCGACGCGGAAAAGGCTGAGGCACTTGCATCGAGCCACGATATCTTCTACAGCAAAGAAGCCCGCATTGCAGTAATAGGTGACAAGCCTGAACCGGATGGGATAGGTCCGATCGTTATCGCTACGGGTGGCACAAGTGACATTCCTGTAGCCGAGGAGGCTGCCATAACTGCTGAGACGCTCGGCAATGAAGTCATCAGGCTTTATGACGTAGGAGTTGCCGGTATACACAGGCTGCTTGCGCATAAGGAATATATAACTCAGGCTTCTGTTATCATCGCGATCGCGGGCATGGAGGGAGCTCTTGCAAGCGTTGTGGGAGGACTCGCAGACTGCCCGGTAATTGCTGTTCCTACGAGTGTTGGTTATGGTGCGGCATTTGAGGGACTATCCGCGCTGCTTTCAATGCTCAATTCGTGCGCTAGCGGGGTAGCCTGCGTAAATATAGATAATGGGTTTGGCGCTGGTTATATTGCCAGCCGCATCAATCACATGAGGGATAAGAGATGAAACTGATGTATATCGACTGCAGTATGGGGGCAGCAGGAGACATGCTTACTGCAGCGCTTCTTGAACTTCTGGATAAGGACGGGCGTGCAGCTTTTATTGAGGAATTCAACGGACTCGGTCTGCCTGGTATCGTCATGGAAGCCGAGCCTTCAGTCAAATGCGGTGTTGAGGGCACACACGTGCATATAAAAGTATATGGTGAGGAAGAAGATGAGCACATGCACGATCATCATCACCATCACCATGATCATGAACACGATGACCATCATTCTCATCATGCACATGATGGTCACGGGCACAGCCACCGCGGTATTGCCGGAGTCCGCCATATCGTAGAAGACCATCTGGATCTCCCTGAAAACGTAAAGGAAGACATTCTCGGAGTCTACGATATAATCGCCGATGCAGAAAGCAAGGCGCACGGAGTGCCTGTCACAGAAGTTCACTTCCATGAAGTAGGTACTCTGGACGCGATAGCTGATGTTACAGCAGTATGTATGCTGATCGACCGCATAAAACCGCAGAAAATCGCTGCTTCTCAGGTCAACGTAGGCGGCGGAACTGTCAAATGCGCGCATGGCATATTGCCGGTACCGGCTCCTGCAACAGCAAACATACTTGAGGGGATACCATCTTATTCAGGCGATATAAAGAGCGAACTGTGCACACCGACAGGAGCGGCTCTTCTGAGATATTTCGTGGATGAGTTCGGTGACATGCCGGAGATGAGCCCGGAAAAGACCGGATTCGGTATGGGTTCAAAGGACTTTGAGCGCGCAAACTGCGTAAGGATAACACTCGGGGAGGTTGACTAATTATCGAATTTCATTGACCGCAAAGAGAACTGAGGAATATAATAATCAACGTAAAGTAATACCCGCCGGCCACATGACCGTTTAAAAGAAAAGAGGTGTAGAATGGGAATCTTCGATAAACTCACTGGTAAGGAAGCAAAGGCTAAAGCAGAAGAAGCAAAGGCTAAGGCTGAAGCAGCTGCAGAAGAAGCAAAGGCTAAAGCAGAGAAGGCAGCAGCAGAGGCTAAAGAAGCTGCTAAGGCAAGAGAAGAAGCATTCAATAAGAGAGCTGCTGAGTTAAAGGAAAGCCAGAAGGCAAAAGCTGCTGAGATAAAGGCAGAAGCAGAGATGAAGGTTGCAGAGGCAGAAGCAGAGGCAAAGAAAGAAGCAAACAAGGCATTCAAACTCTCTGTTGACGGTGACTTTGGTCCGGCTTCGATCAAGGCTGTACAGCATATTCTTGGCTGCAAAGAGGATGGAATCTGCGGAACAGAGACAATCAAGGCTATCCAGAAGCTGGTAGGCGCAGATGTGGATGGTATCTGGGGAACACAGACTTCAAAGGCTCTTCAGAAATTCCTCGGCGTAACAGTTGACGGCGTTGCAGGCCCTGAGACATTCAAGGCATTCCAGAAATGGGCAAACAAGGAGCTCGGCTTCTAAAGACCTTAGATCAGGTTGATATATTGACCTCCTCCGGATGATAGTCCGTGGGAGGTTTTTTTGTTGCTTTTGACCTGCCTGGATCCATACTGGATTTTGCACTAAAGACAGCGTTTATATGGGCGTCCGGATGTGGTAGAATACGGTGGATACCTAAGAAAGCAGGTGGATATTATTCCAAGAGTAGTAGTAGGACTCTCGGGCGGAGTCGACAGCGCAGTTGCTGCATATTTGCTTAAAGAGCAGGGCTATCAGGTGATAGGCGTTACACTCAGAACGTGGGAGGCTGAAAGCGGGGCTTACAGCCGTTGCTGCGACATAAGTGACGCGCGCGCCACGGCCATGCAGCTTGGCATACCGTTTTATAACGTAAACAGCCTGCCTGAATTCAGAGAGCATGTCACCGATCCGTTTGTAAAGGCGTATATAAACGGACTCACACCAAATCCGTGCGTGGCATGCAACAGGTATATAAAGTGGGAGCGTCTGCTCAGTTTCGCAGATGATATAAATGCAGAATACGTAGCTACAGGGCACTATGCCCGCATAGAACGTACCGAAAGCGGCAGATACACTGTAAAACAGGCTGCCTTTGCCGCCAAGGATCAGACTTATATGCTGTATCAGCTGAGCCAGGAACAGCTTGCGCGCACGCTGATGCCTCTGTCGGAACTGACTAAGGACGAGGTCAGAAAGATAGCTGAGGATGCAGGTCTCATGGTGGCATCAAAGCACGATTCACAGGAGATATGCTTTGTACTCAACGGAGGTTATGCGGAGTATATAGAGTCATATGTCGATGAAGTGCTTCCGCCTCCGGGAGATTTCGTGGATGAGAACGGAAAAGTCCTAGGAAAACATAAAGGAATAGTGAATTATACTGTAGGTCAGCGCAAGGGACTCGGACTGGCACTGGGGTATCCTGCGTATGTAAAGAGGATAGACCCTGTGAGCAATACAGTTGTGATCGGTAATGAAGCATCAGTGCTTAAAAACACCATATTGTGCAGAGATCTGAACTTTATGGCTGTTGAGGATATAAAACCAGGCGAAAAACTGCGGGCTTTTGTAAAAATAAGGTATCATCACGCTGCAGCTCCGGCTATACTGGAGCGAATAGACGATAACACTATACAGGTAACATTCGATGAACCTGTCAAAGCTCCGGCACCGGGGCAGTCAGCAGTCTTCTACGACAGCGAAAACCGCGTCCTCGGCGGAGGAATAATACAGCAATACCAGTAAAATGGAGGTTACTATGGATAATATATACGAAGAAATCGAATTGAGTGGATGCCCTTTCTGCGGGGGAGCAGGTTTTCTTGATGACGGAAACGGCTGGTGCTGGACTGTAACTTGCATGGACTGCGGTTCCCAGACAGGTGAATTTGCTTATAACAGTCCTGAAGAGAGGGAGGTAGCAGCCCGCAGGGCGGCTTATGTCTGGAATATAGGCAAGGTAATAAGAAGCGATCTGGGCGAATAAAGAATTTCTTTGCTTTATTTCATCTTGGCGTTG
>JBGUVT010000313.1:0-2572 GCA_045220485.1 Anaerovoracaceae bacterium
TCAACTAAAAAACAACCAGTAACATTGCTGTTACTGGTTGCCATAGCCTTTTAATTTTTCACTGTCCTCTTGACGGGTAGCAGTTCATTTGACGCCCGGGCTTTGTTTTGCACCTATTTTTTTAGCTCGCCTATGAGCCTTTCTGCTGCCATCTCCACATTCTCACGTCTTGTCGCCAGGTTGATCCTTATACAACCGGCGTATTCATCTCCGCCAAACCATGCTCCATAGTCTGCAGCGATACCGCACCTGTCTTCCATAAAGCGCTCCATGCCCCCTTCTTTCAGTTCGTCAGGATCCATATACGCGCTCAGATCGATCCACATAAGATATGTGCCTTCCAGGTCAGCAACTCTGACATCCGGAAGTTCGGATTCGAGTCTGTCACGGAGATACCTGTAATTTCCTTCGATCACGCCCAGAATCTCTTCGAGCCACGGCCGTCCATTCTTATACGCAGCTTCTACAGCTACATAACCGAAAGCGTTTCCTCCGGTAATGCGTATGCCCTCGGTGAACTTGTCCCATACGGCACGAATCTTTTCATCCGGAATGATGACTATGGAATTCTGAAGAGCTGCCAGATTGAAGGATTTGGTAGCGGCAGTCAGAGTGACCAGGATGCTGTCGTAAGCGCCGTCTGTATCTCCCACTGTCGCTGAAGGCACGTGCTCATGACCGCTCATTATAAGATCATGGTGGATCTCATCTGAGATCACATAAACATTATGCCTTTTGCATATGTCGAGGACCTGTCTGATTTCATCTTTCTTCCAGACACGGCCTACAGGATTGTGCGGAGAGCAGAAGATGAAAGTCTTTACGTCTTCACGGACTATTACTTTCTCGAAGCCCTCGTAGTCCATTTCATAGCCGTTTTCAGTCAACAGCAGCGGGCAGTTTACAAGGCGTCTCCAGTTGTTTTCGATCGCTCTCATAAACGGGTAATACACAGGCTGCATAATTGCCACAGCCTCACCCTCTCCGGCCAGCATCTGAACCAGCCAGTTGAAGGCAGGCACAACTCCCGGAGCGAATCTCATCCATTCGCGTTTTATTTCATATCCGTGATATTTGCGCTCCCACTCTATGAATGAATTATAGTAACCTGCAGGCGGCACATAATATCCGAAAGCTCCCATGTCGATATAATCCTTAAGAGCATCGCTCACGCATTCAGGCACCTTAAAGTCCATATCGGCTACCCACATAGCCAGCAGATCTCCCCTGCTGAACGTGTGCTCAAGCCCATCCCACTTTGCGCAATCGGTATTCTTTCTGTCTACATATTTGATCAGACTCATTTGCTTCCTCTTTTCAGAAGCTCTTCGCTATTCAGCGATGCGCTTCTTCTCCTTTTCTGCATCTTTCTTCGCAACATCGTTGTTGTCCATGTCGCCCCTGTAGACGATAAATGTATCGTACAGATACTCGAGCGTCAGATTGAGTGCCATGTTGAGACCGGTAACGAGGTATTCGTTCCAGCCTGCCGTCTCAGCAAGGTAATCGCCGAGGATGGTAGTTGCAGGTGTAAACACCAGATAGAATGCGAATACCATCGCCATAGCGCGAGGCACGTTTTTAGTGGACTTGAACGTATAGCGCCTGTTGATCGTGAAATTCCACAGAACCGATGCTATGAGCGCTGTAAGATAGCACGGCCAGTATCTCAGACCTGTGAATTCATTCAGGACTGTAAAAAGTCCTATTTCGATTATGCCCGCCGAAGCGGAAATCAGAGCGAATTTTATCGCTCTGATGACTTCCTTGTTCTTCATTATTCGTCTTTCCTGATTTATTCCTATGCTTCCATCTGTCTCGAATATTTCGACAGGTAGATATATCTCTGAAGTCTGGCATCAATGCTGCCAAGCGGCTTTGCATATTTTGTATAGCAGGCAGCTGCGCAGTTCTTGCTTACTATCATGGCAATAGCTTCAGCATCCGACTTTGTTTTACCGGCACAGACAGCTCCAACGCCCTTCACCAGAACAGCATTACGTCCGATGGCCGAATTCAGTGCCGGCTGCTGACCTCCCATGCGGTCAAGAGCTCCTGTCATAGGCACTTTTCCAATAAGGCTCCTTGCGGTCTGGTTTGTTGAGTATCCGAGGAGCGCTCTTTCAGCAACCCACTCATCTCCGTCTACCACCTGCATGTCAGGGCCTACTATCTGCGCAAAGTCGTCAATAAACGAACCTATCGTTCTGCCCTTTTCGCAGCACTTCATGATATACGGGTCGCTGACTATCTTTACGAAAGGCAGAGCCCTTATATTTATCTTTGACGTATCGAATGCTCTGTCAGCCTCAGCAGCATTAAGCTTCACCCTTGCCTCAACCAGGCCTTTGCACTTCTCTTCGAGCGCCTCCACTTTTGCGAACGCGTCCTCCATATCGGAGCCCAGTATAAGCGTGCCGTGTCTGGCCATCAGGAAAGAATCCTCATACGGGTTGTTCCTGATGCTGTCTGCGACGAACCTTTTAAGTTTGGTTGTCCCCGGCAGAGCATATGCCGCGCACGGAGCCGTTCTGATGTCTCTGCATTCAGCCGCGACTGCGGAAGCATAATA
>JBGUVT010000314.1:0-23406 GCA_045220485.1 Anaerovoracaceae bacterium
CTGTAAATATGCGTATCGCCTGCCTCAACGCTGCCTGCTCCTACGCCTATCAGTGAAGCATCACCGCCTCCTCCGAACACAGGCGTACCTGCCTTTAATCCCAGCTCTGAAGCTGCTTTTTCTGTCAGTCCCCCTACTTTATCAGTAGATCTGATTATCCGCGGCAGCAGATCCATGTTGATTCCGAACATCTCACACAGTTCTTCACTCCAGCACTTTCCCTCAGGACGCGTGTCATAAATCAGAGTTCCGAATGCCGAATCCTCAGTCATGGTGAACTCTCCGGTACAGCGGCAGATAAGATAATCCTTAACATCGAGCCACCTGTATGCTCTTTTGAATGCCGGCTCGTGAGCCTCAAGCCATTTGTATTTCCAGACAGGATCCTTGACTGAACTGGTTACGGCACCTGTGATCCTCAGACTCGGGATCAGTTTGAAAACATTTGCGCCAGCGATCTGAATACCGTTTGCTATACCCTTCTTAAGCTCTTCTTTCGCCCGCTGGTCCATGTAGCTCATTGGTCTATGGATAGGAACACCGTTCTTATCTACAATAACAAGCCCCTGCATCTGCGAGCAAAATGATATTCCTTCTATCTGATCCGGTGTAACATCAACCTTATCAAATAGCTCCCTGGTGCTTGAGGCCATGCCGTTCCACCAGTCGTCTCCATCCTGTTCGGCTCCGCCGCCTTCAAGGATATACAGAGGATATCCGGCTGATGTGGATTCAAGCAGTCTGATCGTTTTATCAACCTCAAACAGACATGTCTTTACACCAGTAGTACCGATATCATATGTCAGAATAAACGCCATTTTTTCTCCTGTTCCTTCACTCTGTGTCTTTTCCTGTATACTCTACTGCCAGCATCGTCAGGTCGTCGAACTGCTCCGCACCTGCCGCATATTCCGATACAGACCTTCGGACATTTCTGAGCAGCTCTTCAACAGGAGCATATACATCCTCATTCAGTGCGTCGATCATACGGTCTGTACCAAACAGCTCATTCCTGATATTTGTCGCTTCAGGCACACCGTCAGTATATACAAAGAGTTTGTCTCCCGGCCGGAGCTGCAGTTCGTAATCTTTATACTTAATTCCTTCCATTCCGCCGACGACGAATCCATGTTTGTCTTTGATAAGTTCAAATCCTCTTTCGGCGTTGCCTACCACAGGATACTCATGTCCGGCATTGGATGCCACGATCTTTCCTGTTGAAAGTTCAAGTACTCCCAGCCAGACTGTGACAAACATCTCCATCTGGTTGTTCTCACAGATCTCCTTATTTACTTTTTCCAGTACTTCCGCAGGTGAATTATCCCCAGAAGCAAACGACTTGATAAGCACCTTTGAATTCATCATGAACAGAGATGCAGGTATGCCCTTTCCGCTTACATCCGCGATAACCAGGCACAGATGGTCATCATCGATCAGGAAGAAATCGTAGAAATCTCCTCCGACTTCCCTTGCAGGCTCCATCATTGCAAACAGTTCAAATTCTTTCCTTTCAGGGAACGGCGGGAACTCATGTGGAAGCACGCTTGTCTGAATCTGATTTGCCATGTGCAGCTCATTGATGACACGGTCGCGCTCCGCCTTTTCGCGATGCTGCTTCTCGACCTTTTTCATCTTTTCGCGAACATACAGCTGCAGAATTGCAAGAGCGCAGACAACGAATACTGTCATTGCAAGCACAAAGAACCAGGCCTGCTCGTAAAAGGCTTTTGCCTTTATGATCGTAGCAGTCATAGATTTGTTGCTTCTGCCCAACGCATCCATTACCTGCATATCGAATCTGTATGTTCCGCCCTTCAGATTCGTGTAGTACAGGGCCCCCAGCTCACTGCGTTTCAGAACTGAAGGTTTTCTTTCAAATCCCCTGAGCATGAATGACACCGTAGGATCAGTCAGTGAGTAGTTGTAAACATATGCATAGACTGCCAGTTTTTTTGTACTCGCAGGTATTCTGAAGTAACCTTTCTCGTCCGGATATATGAATTTGCTGTCCGCTTTAACATAAGGGACCGCCATTTTGAGGTCTTCGATATTTTCCAGTGATTCTTCAATATTCACCTTTACCACACCCGTTCTGCCCGAGATGTAAAGGTCCCCTTTATCTGTCAGATAATTATACGGATTACTTGTGGCTATGCACGGTATGCCGTTGGCTATTCCGTAGTGAACAGGATCAGTAGCCTTATTTGCTATCAGGTCTTTGGCAGGTGCAATATAGATTCCGTCACTGCTGAGTATCCACATGTCACCCTTACTGTTTTTTATTATGTCGAGGTTGTCCGGGTATGGAAATTTACTTATGGTTTTCACCCTGTAATTTTCTGTCATGTAGGCAAGCGAATTGCCTGTAACCAGCCAGAAGATTTTATTTTCCTCGTCATACATGATTCGCATTATGACACCGGAATTCAGGCCGGCATCCCTGCCTATGTTGCTTATACCCTTGTCATTTATGACGTAAATGCCATCACCGTTTGATCCGACCAGCAGATCCCCGTTTGGCGCTTCACAGACATTGAGTGTCTCATTATTGGCTATTCCGTTATCCTTGTCATAGGCAGCAACAACTCTGTCGTCTTTTATAATGTTTAATCCGCCTGTGATTGCAACCAGCATCCTGCCGTCTTTTGTTTCATATACGCTCCGGACACGGTCTGACAGAAGTCCGTCTGCCTGGTCAAATATTGTAAGTTCTCCATGGTCATAGCGTAGAAGACCAATCGATTTCCAGGTGGATATCCAGAGACGGTCCCTGCTGTCGCGTATTACAGAGCGTATGCGGATACCATCAAGAAGTTCCAGAAGATCAGAAGCTTCCTGATCTTCATTAAGAGGACCTCCGTCTGCTTTTCTTACTGAAGTCAGCGGTATGGATCCTACCTGCCCCGCATCATCTGTAACAATCAGTCCGTTGTCAGACCCCATGAACAGTTTCCCATCCATCATGCATGTGGTGTTAATGACTCTGTCTTCGATTCCGTAGCGCGCAAAGACATTCGAGAAACGGTTAGCCACCAGTTTCATTACACCCTGACGTGATGATGTAAACCACAGATTGCCCTCATAATCCATCCTCATATGGTCCACGGAATTGTTAAGCGGCAGATAATCCAGTGAATGGAATCCGTCCTCAGCTATCACGCCGATTCCGCCGCGTGAGCATATCCAGAGATAGTCGCCTATCTGATTTAAATCGTATACACCAATAAGCGGAGAAATGTCTATATGTTCCGCCGTATTGAAACCGCTTTTAAGATTAACATGAAAAACTCCTTCATCTTCAGTTCCGTAATAGATCCACCCCGGTTTTCCGGAATCCGGATGCACACAGGTTATAGGATGCATGGTTTCATCTTTCTCGTAATAGTTAACGAGATTTCCGTCACGCAGAATGAACACATTGCCCTCATGTGAAGTACCATAGATCAGCCCGTCACGGCCGGAGACCATGCTCTCCACGTAGATATCCCTGATTCTCTCATCTTTAAGAGAGATCATCTCAAAATCAGACTTGAACATTGTGATTCCCGCTGTAGTTCCTACATAGACACAGCCGTCATCATCTCCCTTGATATCGTTTATCTTGGAAGCCCCGAGGCCGTCTTTCTCATCCCAGAAGCGGAACTTTCCGTTCTCCATAACAGCCACACCGTTATCATTGGTGCCGATCCAAAGCCTGTCCTGTTTGTCGACATACAGACTTGATATACTGTTGACTCCCTGTGTGGAATCCAGACGTTCAAAGGTATTGCCATCATACTTCACAAGCCCGGCATAACATCCTATCCAGATGAAGCCTTCAGAAGTCTCAACGATTGCGTTTGCTTCAGCAGCAGGAAGGCCATTGGTATTATCGTATACAATGGCAGAATAATTGTCGTTGTTCCTGATAGGATCTACAGATGGCTCCACCGCATCAGTATCCGCAGCTGCAGCAGTCTGTGTCAGAAGAAGCGTCGCAAAAAGAAGGCTCATCACAAGCCATGTACAGCGTTTCTTACCTTCTAGTAAAATATGTTGAAGTTTCATATAAGATTTCCCTTAACTGAAAATGATGGTTTCAAATATCATCCTTAAGCATATTTTCACATACTGCCTATACATAGTTAATTATACTAAAAAAAGCCTTTGCAGTATAGCAGAGGCTTAGTCAGCATTTATCCTTTGATATCAGTTATGCCCTTTAGGACTCAATTCGTGCAGATGTCTGAAGCTGAGCACCACCATCGAAACTGACATAATGAAAGCCAGGGTATCAGCTATAGGACTGGCGGCAAGAACGCCATTTATTCCCATGAACCGCGGCAGTATCAGCAGCAGCGGGATCAGGAACAGTCCCTGCCTTGACAGCGATACGAGAAGTCCCTGTCTGTGATTTCCTGTAGCCGAGAAATAGTTTATCGTTACAGGCTGTATATTCTGGAAGAACACAAGCAGCATGTATATCTTCAGGTATTTTTCAGCAAACTCAAAGTACAGCTCCGAACCCGTTCCAAAAATCGAAATTATCTGCCTTGGGCATGTCTGGAGCAATGTGAAAAACAGTACTCCCACTGCAAAAGCCGCACCGAAGGCCCTCCAGTATGTGCCTTTAACACGATCGTATTTTTCAGCACCCAGATTGAATCCCCAGATAGGCTGGCATCCCTGAGCAAGGCCAACTGCAAATGACACCATAATCATGTTGGTCTTCTGAGCGATCCCTGCCACCGCCAGCGGAATATCCGGTCCGTAAACTGACGCAGCACCGTAAGAGGACAGCACATTGTTGAGCACTATCGCAGTGCACATCATGAGCATGTGATTGCAGAAGTTAGGGATGCCTGCTGACATGCTTCTTTTCAGGTGTGGCAGGCTTACCTTCATTTCGGATATTCTGATGTCAAAAGCATTGAACCTCGGCAGGTAAAGAACTGCGAGCATACAGCTGAAGATCTGTGATATGGAAGTTGCAACCGCCGCTCCCACAAGCCCCATGCCCAGCGGAAACATGAACAGCCAGTCGAGAAACACGTTCAGCACGGCTCCGGACACAGTGCACATCATCGAATATGCAGGGCTTCCGTCGGCTCTTATAATAGTGGAAGCTGTATGTGAAAACATGTGGAATGGAAGTCCTATGGTAGTGATGGAAAGGTAAGATACCGCGTAGTCATAAACCATACCGTCCGGATCAGCACCGCAAATTGCAACTACCCTGAACCTGAGCAGAAACAGCAGGGCACCTGTGACCAGACCTGCGATTATAACGCCTGTCAGTCCTGTATGCACATACTTTCTCGCTTCGTCAAGCTCATCCGCACCCTGGCTTATGCTGAAATTTGCAGCTGTTCCAATGCCGAAAAGCATGCTTAGTCCCGTCGTAAGTGTTACAGTCGGAAAGACAACATTGGTTGCGGCATTGCCGAGCATGCCAACTACGTGGCCGATGAATATCTGGTCAGTAACATTATAGGCAGCTCCGATAAGCATGCTGATGATAGCAGGGATAGAAAACCTTGCTATCAAAGGTGCAAGCGGAGCGCTGCCAAGCGGATTGTCGGCTGCATGCGCATAGGTTCCTTGTTTCATAGGTTTATGATATCACAACATCAGAGAAAAAAAGGAGCATATGCTGTGCATATACTCCCATTATTCATTTATCAGCCACTCTATTCTTCGCCCTTTATCTCTCTTATCCTTGCAAGTATCATCTTCTCGTTGTACAGGAAGAAGAGGCATGCTCCGGTTACACAGGTGACAAACGCCACAGCTGCTGTCGCTCTGTAGCTTCCGGGTGTGCCCGATACCGTGATGGATGTGAACACTACCATAGCGAGAGCCTGACCCATCTTGAAAGCAAATGTACGTGCCGCAAAGAACATGCCGCTGCGGTCCTCACCTGTCTCGAGGCGGCTGAGCTCGGCCACGTCAGCAACACAGGCCTGCGGCAGTATCCCGAGTATAGCCATTGGAACGGATGCGCAGACTGCAACGATGAATCCCCAGTACAGTCCCTTTCCGCAAAGGAATGTAATAAGGAATACCAGTGCATAGCCGAAGAATCCGGTGATTATCATTTTCTTCTTTCCGATCTTCGGGGCAAGTTTGTTTACTATCGGATACTGACATACACTGAGAGCCGTCATCGTGGCAGTCAGTACGAATGTCCATGTATCTTCAATTCCCATCAGCTTGGTCTCATAGAACGCCAGACCGGTCTGGAAGAGTGTAAGAGCAAAGAAGTAAATGACATCGCTGTATACGAAGCGTCTGAACTGTCTGTTCTGGAATGTCTTGAGAAGCGATGAAAAGGCCTTTGTTTCGCTCGGCTTTGCCTCAAGATAGTCGCGCTCCTTGATATACAGTGACGGTACCAGCATGGCGACGCATGCCAGAGTAGCCATAATGGCAACAGCCATCCTTACTGAACCTGCCAGTCCGAATGCTCCCTGAAGAGCTCCGGCTACATTAGGCAGCATGAACGAAATAGACTGGCCTGCGATGAATGTAAACGATATGTATGTTGATACATTGATACGGTGTTCCTGCGTATCTCCAAGTTCTGCGATCAGCGCGTTGTATGGCGTGCAGAAAATCGTCATGAACAGGTAGAATGTTATAAGCAGTGCAAAAAGTATCACATCGTTTATGACTATGTTGCCTGTCTGCGGCAGTGTAAAAAGTCCTATGGTTATGAGTGCGAACGGTATCGCTATGGCACGCATGAACGGTATGCGGCGTCCGCCTTTATATCTTGCGCGGTCGGACCATCCTGCAATCAGAGGGTCTGTGACAGCATCAAATATACGGCCGACGGCAAGCACAAGTCCGAACAAAGTCAGCTTGAATACGATCGGATGCTGGGTTATTCCCGAAGCGAAGATGCCTGTAAGCGGATTCTGCGCATCAGGTGTGCCGGTATAATAATAGACCATCCAGTTTGCGACTATTCCCGAAAGCAGGCTCCATCCGAACTGTCCGACGGCAAATATCCACAACAGCTTGTTGGTGATAGGTTTCTTTTGCATAATAATTCTCCGCTAATGATAGAAAACTCTTAAGTATGATTTACAAAAAACAGCAAGAGAACAGTTTGTCAACTGTCCCTTCCCTTTTCCCGGTACATTGTAGCATGCGGGCCATATATAATAAAACTCTTTTTTAAATGACAGTTTCCTTATTTCTGCATCTCTCTCAGCGGAGCACCTGCAAAACTTACTGCAGCTCTGGCGAGAACTACAGTCGGATCAACGGTCGATAGCGCAGTCCTTCCGATAAGATCAAAAGCAACAGGAAGCTCAGTACATCCCAGGATCAGGATCTCAGCTCCCTTCTCCTGCATTTCAGCTATGATCCCATCGATATCCAGATCCGAAAAATCCATGATGCCTGCTTTTACATGATCATATATAAGGCTCATGATAAGCTTCTGCTTTTCTTCAGAAGGATAAACCGGTTCTATTCCGGCTTCTTTAAGCGCTTCACCATAGACTCCGCTCTGGCATGTACCGTCAGTCGCCAGTACACCCGCTTTTTTCACCCCCATGTTTTGCAGATGACGGGCAGTCAGCCTCGGCATGTGCAGAACAGGTATGTTTATGTCTTCGCATATACTGTCATAGAAATAATGCGCAGTGTTGCATGCCATCATGAGAACATCTGCCCCGGCCGACTCAAGACGCTTTGCGCTCTTCTTCATCTCAGGCCTTGGATCGGCTCCGCCATGCAGTATTGCAGCTGTCCTGTCTGCTATCCTTGTATTACAGTCAATCAGTACAGGGACATTACCCTGATCACAGTCTGCAACAGTATTATTAAGTATCTTTTCGGCAAGGTCATACGTGGCCAGTGGGCCCATCCCTCCTATTATTCCTATCGTTTTATAATTATTCATTCTGGAACCTTTATCTGTTTTCCGGATCACATGATTTCACTGAGTATCCTTATAAAAAATATGACCAGTACGGTAATCATGAGCGGCCTGACGGCTTTTGCACCTTTCTTTTCAAAGAATGTCACGCCGATGTAATTGCCTATGATACCGAACAAACCACCGAAAAAACCAAGCAATAATATTACCTTGCCGTTCATAAGATAAACGGCCAGAGAAGTCAGATTGGTCGTAAGATTAATGGACTTTGCAACTCCGTTGGCCTCTCCGAGTCTGAAATGCGCGAAAGCTGTCAGAAGCAGTATCAGAAACGTACCGGTTCCCGGTCCGTAAAAACCGTCATATGCTCCTATCAGGAGTGCCACAACAGCAGAGCGAATCGCTGTACTGCGGCTGTCCAGAGGCTCCTTTTCGTCCATCTTTTTATTCCGCATAACATACAGCGCAGTAAGCGGAATGATGACAAGCATGATCCGTTTGAAAAGCTCTGCATCCACCATAAGCGCAAGCTTCGCACCCGAGGATGAGCCTATCATTGCCATAGCTATGCACAAAACGGCTTTGCGCCACGGGATGTAGCCGAGTTTTGCGAGCCTGTATGTTGATACCGTGGTTCCCATGCCGGAGCTCAGCTTGTTAGTCGCTATTGCATTGTGCACAGGCACGCCCGCAATCATATAAGCGGGCAGCGAGATAAGTCCCCCACCGCCCGCGACTGCATCAACGAACCCTCCCAGAAATGTCAGAGGGCATACTATTAAAAAAGTCCAGATACTCAATTCCATTTAATTGTATCTCTAAGTCCTATACTTATAATATCAGCCCATTATCAGCGGTCTGATTCTCCGTGTCAGACCCGCAGCAAGCAGGATCTTAAGCGCGTCCGGAATGATGTAAGGAAACACGCACCACGAAAGAGCCGTTATCAGCCCTACACTTCCGCTGTCCCTTGCATATACCACCATAAACCATGCCGTACCGAATGCATAGCAGACTAAAAGCCCTGCGATCATCGACGCAACAAGTGTTTTCATGCTCCTGCCCAGAAGTGCTTCCACCAGCCACATCAGAAGGGCCGAGAAAATGAACCCGATAATGTAGCCGCCGGTAGCGCCGAACAGGTGCCCGATACCGCCTGTGAATCCTGAAAAAACAGGAAGTCCGGCTGCGCCGAGCAGAATATAAATCAGCACCGCAAGCGTTCCGTTTCTTCCTCCAAGCAGACCGACGGCAAGAAATACTCCGAAAGTCTGCATAGTAAAAGGTACGGCCGCCGGTATAGATATCCACGAGCATACCGCCATGACCGCGGCACAAAGCGCGATCATGGCAGCATCTTTTGTATTCAGCCCTGCATGGCCTGTTTTGGTTTCAGCTTCAGAATAGTTTAACAATTCAGTTCACCTTACTTATAAGAGCCATTTGCGGCTTCCTTCATTTCTCTTCTTGTCTCATAATCACTGATGATCATAGCAGCAGAGAGGTCTCCTACAACGTTGATTCCTGTACGTCCCATATCGAAGATACGGTCTACACCGGCAACGAGAGCGATACCTTCAACAGGCAGTCCTACCGACTGGAGTACCATGGCGAGCATGATCATGCCTGCACCAGGTGTTCCGGCTGTTCCGACCGAAGCGAGTGTAGCTGTCAGAACGATGGTTACCATTTGACCAAGGGTCAGATGGATTCCGTAGCAGCTCGCAATGAAGATCGCGCAGACGCCCTGGTAAATCGCAGTACCGTCCATGTTGATGGTAGCACCAAGCGGAAGTGTAAAGCTGGCAACATCCTTGCGGCCGCCCATCTTCTCTGCACATTCCAGAGTTACAGGAAGTGTTCCGATCGAAGATGTGCTCGAGAATGCGAACAGGAATGCCGGGAGAGCTCCCTTGAGGAACTGTACAGGATTCATGTGGCCGAGAGTCTTGACGGCAATAGAATATGTGAACAGTGCGTGCACCGCGTATGCGATATAAGCTGTCAGCAGTACCATGGCGAGTGATCCGAGCACCTGAGGTCCGTTGACTGCTACTACCGGTGTGATCAGGCAGAATACAGCGATCGGAGTCATCTTGATGATTCCTCTCATGATTACCATGAATACTTCATACGCACTGTCGATCCATTCCTTGAACGGAAGGCCTTTGTCCCCGGCAATGATGATGCCGAATCCGACGAAGAGAGCGATGACGATAACCTGCAGCATAGTATTGTTTACCATAGGATCGAACAGATTGGACGGGAAGATATTTACTATCGTGTCCATGAAGCTCGTAGGCTCTGCAGCTTCATATTCCAGAGCGCTTGTCTCCAGGACCTTATATGTTCCCTTGAAAATGTTCGCGAAAACAAGTCCTATAACAATAGCAAATGCTGTGGTGCAGAAGTAATAAATGATAGTGCGGAGTCCGATAGTTCCTACCTTCTTGATGTCCGAGAGTGATACAACACCCTGAACGATCGAGGTGATTACGATCGGCACTACGATGAACTTGAGCAGGTTGAGGAAGATAGTACCGAATGGTTTTATGTACGCTTCGGTAAAATCAGCTGCACCTACCGAAAGAAAAATCAGTCCCGCTACAATACCCAGGCCGAGAGCAATGAAGATCTGAATCGGCAATGAATTTTTGATTTTTTCCATAAAAACCTCCTTAAACCTTTAACCTCCTTATCACGTATAGCTTTACATGTGGCTTAAGCCCCCATTCTTTCCGCCGCATGTCAACTATCAATTAAAAGCTGTCGTCAGCAGATTTTCTGACATTAGCTCCGGCCATTCTTATGGCCGATTTGGCAAGAATAATCGTCGGATCTACAAATGCATCCGACTTGAGTCCCATTAAGCTGAAAGCGATAGGAAACTCAGTGCTTGCGAGGATAAGCACCTCCGCACCCTGCTTGCCCAGATCTCCGATCATGTTCTGCATGCCTTCGCGGATCGTATCCGGTATTTCAGCTACGCCTTTTTTGACATAGTCGTACACCAGTGACATGACCAGTTTCTGCTGCTCCTCATTCGGATATACAGTCAGTATCCCCATGCGCTCAAGAGCATGTCCGAACAGGCCGCTCCTCACGGTACCATCGGTCGCGAGAACTGCAGCTTTATCGACGCCATTGAGTTTCAGGAGTTTTGCCGTCTCCTCAGGCATCTCAAGAATAGGAATACCTATTTTGTCCTTTATCTGATCTACAAAGCAGTGAGCCGCATGGCACGCTATCACAATGAAATCTGCTCCGGCTGCCTCAAGTCTTTTTGCGCTTGCAAGCATCTCCGGTGCGCAGCTTTCACCCCTGCCAAGGATAGCTTCCGTGCGGTCAGGTATCCTGGTGTCGTTGTCAACTATCATAGGGATATGTTCCTGATCGGAAGAGGCGTCTGTCATGCTTATGATCCTGCTCATCAGGTCTACTGTCGCAGCTGGACCCATGCCGCCCATGATACCAATGGTCTTAGGCATTTCAGTCTCCTTTCTGTAAAAATGCGGCAGCCGCGTCTTTCTGCAAGCAGTCAGGCGCGGCTGTCACCAAAATGTTTTATTTGAGTAAAGCCGCTATAGCTTCAGCGCATTTTACACACTTCTCTTTCGAGATCGACGCAATAGATACACGGATTCCCTTTGCGAGAGCCAGACAGAATATATCCTGTTCTTCAAGCTTTCTGCCGATTTCCGCCGGATCATCGCATGCGATGGTTACAAAGAATCCGGCTCTGAACGGTACGCATTTGACACCATTGTCATTGAGAGTCTTCTCAAAAATGCGTCCACGCTCCAGCAGCATGTCACGGTATACTCTTCTCTCTTCATCCACTTTGGCCCTGAGTTCAGGATCAGCATAGATTTTACCCATTACTACCATGGCCGAGCGGTTGCAGTTTGACCATGTGGAACGTGCTGCATACTCGGATGCGCGTCTGAATTCCTCAGCGTCTTCCTCATTCTTTGCCATGCATACAATGGCTCCCAGTCTCATACCGTATGCTGTGAGAGTCTTGGATGCACTGTAGCCGAAAACGGTGAGTACATGATCGCCGAGCTTTGCAAGCTTAGGTACGAATGCGCGTACCTCGTCCTCTTCTCCGGCATAGTCGATGTAAGCGATGTCAAGGAAGAGCACTACCTTGCAGTCCGCCTTGTTGATCACATCGATCATCGCATCCCAGTCCTCAAGGCTGAGCGAGTATCCGGTCGGGTTGTGTGCAGGCGTGTTGATCATTAGAACAACCTGATCCTGTACTGCAGCGAGCTCATTCAGCTGCTTTTCGAGGTCAACAGCATCAAATCCGCCTTCCTCATTGAAGAATCTGAACGTTTTGAGCTTGCGACCCTGCGATACGGCTATGTTTTTATAGTTTGCCCAGCACCAGTCATGTGTGAGTACGCTGTCACCGTAGTTCGAATAGTTAGCTATCACGCTGGTGATACTTCCGGTTCCTCCCGGAGTCACGCACAGATTGATATGTCCGGATGGTTCATAATTACCGAAAAGCGCTTTTACTACTGCTTCCTTGAACGCAGGTGTACCTGTGATAGGAGCATACTCAGCGTAATCCGCAGGTGTAAGGGTGCGGATAGCTTCTGCTACCGATGACATGACCACCAGATCACCATTATCGTCAAGCAGAGCTCCTACTGTAGCATTTACAACTGCATCCTTGCCCTTTGCTGCGATGGCCGCCTTGGCACGCCCGCTCAGAGCAAACACCTTATCTGCGACAGGAATAGTCCTGCCATTCTCTTTTACAAAACCCATAATTACCACCTCTCCTTTGGTCTTATACAGGATATGCTTTGTTTTTCATATCTATTGATCCCGGATCCACCTTGCTGCGGAGGGCTGCCCTTCTCTTGAAGTAGTCGAGCGCTACCTGTCCGAACAGAGCATATGTCAGCACATCTTCGTCCTGTTCCTTGTAATCGCCGACCTCCGCCGTGAGCTTCTCAAGTTCGGGCTCGAGCAGGTCTGCAGGTCTGCAGGTGATCCTCTGACTCTCATCGATCTTAGCAAGGACCTCAGGGTTCATAGGCATAGGTGTTGAACCGTATTTGCCCTTGAGCATCTCCTGAGTCTCCTTGGACAGCACCTTGTATCTCTCACCCATCAGTACGTTCAGAACAGCCTGAGTTCCTACGATCTGTGATGACGGTGTTACGAGCGGCGGCATACCGAGGTCGTTTCTTACGCGAGGTACTTCCTGAAGCACTTCAAGATACTTGTCTTCAGCATTCTGGTCTTTCAGCTGCGATACAAGGTTCGAAAGCATTCCGCCAGGTACCTGATAGATAAGGGTCTTGATATCCGTGCCCAGGACCTTGGTGTTCATAAGTCCGCTCTTGAGATCCTTGTCTCTGATTGTCTGGAAGTGAGCAGCTATTTTCTCGAGCTTGCTGATGTCGAGACCTGTGTCGTATTCAGTTCCTCTGAATGTCTCTACCATTACCTCGGTAGAAGGCTGGCTCGTACCGCCCGAGAACGGCGATATCGCCGTGTCGATGACATCAACACCTGCGTGTGCAGCAACGTAATAAGTGATTGGTGCTACACCGCTTGTGCAGTGCGTATGAAGCTGGATAGGGATATCAACTGTCTCCTTGAGCATCGCGATCATCTCACCTGCTGCGTTCGGTACCATGAGTCCTGCCATGTCCTTGATGCAGATCGAGTCTGCTCCGAGCTCCTGGATACGGAGAGCACGGCCCTTCCAGTAATCAGGTGTGTACGGCTCGCCTATGGTATATGACATCGCTACCTGAGCATGAGCTCCGTATGCCTTGGTCGCCTTGACTGCTGTCTCGACATTGCGGAGGTCATTCAGCGCATCGAATATCCTGATTCTGTCGATACCGTTGTCGATTGACTTTTTGACGAAATAGTCAACTACGTCATCTGAATAGTGTCTGTAGCCGAGAAGGTTCTGGCCTCTGAGCAGCATCTGAAGCTGTGTATTAGGCATTGCAGCACGGAGCTTCCTGAGTCTTTCCCATGGATCTTCATCGAGGAATCTGATACATGCATCAAATGTAGCTCCGCCCCAGCATTCAATGGCTTCATAGCCGACCTCATCCATGAGGGCCAGCGCAGGTTCCATATCTTCAAAAGGCATTCTAGTAGCGATCAGTGACTGCTGACCGTCTCTGATCGCAGTCTCCATTATTTTTATTTTCTTTCCCATTTTATTCCTCCATAGATATCAGACACCGAATATAGCCATGAATACGCCGGCAGCAACTGCCGTACCGATTACTCCGGCTACATTAGGGCCCATGGCATGCATGAGCAGGAAATTCGTAGGATCGGCTTCTGCGCCAACCTTCTGTGAAACTCTTGCTGCCATAGGAACAGCGGATACACCGGCCGAACCGATGAGCGGGTTGATCTTTCCGCCCGACAGCTTGCACATGAGTTTTCCGAACAGAACTCCGGCAGCCGTACCGAAGCTGAACGCTATCATTCCGAGGATGACGATCTTGATTGTAGTCCACTTAAGGAAAGCTTCTGCGCTTGTTGTAGCTCCTACTGAAGTTCCCAGGAAGATTACTACGATGTACATAAGTGCGTTGGAAGCAGTCTCCTGCAGCTGGCGTACAACCCCGCTCTCGCGGAAGAGGTTGCCGAGCATCAGCATTCCGATAAGAGGTGCAGTCGAAGGCAGTATGAGGCATACTACGATCGTAACGATTATCGGGAACAGAATACGTTCTCTCTTTGAAACGTCTCTGAGCTGCTCCATCTTGATCTTACGTTCTTTTTCTGTTGTCAGCGCTTTCATGATCGGCGGCTGTATGATTGGTACAAGCGACATGTACGAGTACGCCGCCACGGCGATAGGACCCATGAGTTCTCTCTGTCCGAGCTTCATAGCCAGGAAGATGGATGTAGGTCCGTCCGCTCCTCCGATTATACTAACTGCTGCTGCCTGAGCTTCATTGAATCCCATGAGCATCGCCAGCAGGAATGCTCCGAATACTCCGAACTGCGCCGCAGCTCCGAGCAGGAAGCTCTTAGGGTTGGCGATCAACGGCCCGAAGTCAGTCAGCGCTCCGACTCCAAGGAATATCAGAGACGGAAGTATGGTCCACTCATCAAGCATGAAGAAGTAATGCAGCAGTCCGCCTTCTTCCATGATAGGCGGATACAGATTTACAAGCAGCATGCCGAACGATATCGGAAGGAGCAGGAGTGGCTCATATTCCTTGACGATGGCCAGATACAACAGACCAAGAGCTACTGCGATCATTATCACATTGCCTACGGTCAGGTTGAAAAAGCCGGTCTGGTGAGCCAGGTTGAATAAGGTATCTCCCATTTTTCTACCTCCCGGTACTATTCTACGTAAGCTACAGTCTGGCCTGATGTAGTGGCTTCTCCTTCTGAAACAACGATCTTGCTGACTGTGCCGTCCTTAGGTGCAACAACAGGGATCTCCATCTTCATAGCCTCGAGCACGATAATGGTATCTCCGCTCTTGACCTGCTGTCCCTCATTAGCGACGACCTTGAAGACCTTGCCGGCTGTACCGCATACGACCGGTTCGCCCTTTCCTTTTCCGCCGCCGGACTTGGCTGCTGCTTTCTTAGGAGCAGGTGCTGCCTTGGCTGCTGCCGCAGGAGCTGCACTTTCGCCCGTTTTTTCTATTTCGACTTCGAATTCTTCGCCGTTTACTCTTACGATGTATGTCTCCATGTTGCCCTCCGTACATTCCTGACGATGTATCCTTCTTCAGGTACACCCTCTTCATCTTTTAGTTGCTGATGGATCGCTGCCATGATGGCGGCAACGACTTCAGGCCTGATGCCCTCAGGCTCTTCAGGCACTGCAGCTGCTGCAGCGGCCTGGACTTCCGGTTTCTTTGGCGCAAATGCCTTGCCAAGCAGCCAGATGCATATTGATATGAATATCAGTACGCAGAATACCGTGCCCATTCCGATTAGCGTATACAGCAGCGCAGTTAAGAATATCTGTCCTAAACTCATATCATCACCTACCTGCTGTTTACGAACGTCTGAAGAGCTCCGATAATATACTTTCTGGAATCTTCAGGCGCGATAACCTTGTCAGCAAAGCCGTGTCTTGCCAGAGCGACAGCGCTGGACTGTGTGTCGCGGAACTGCTGCTCGAGTCCGGAAGACCACTCTCCGAAAATGACCTCTGTGGCCTGGCGCGGTTCAACGATACTTACATTGGCAGAATCCCACATGAATACGTAGTCTGCGCCGAGTCCCTTGGAGTTCATCATGCTGTATGCGCTTCCTACGATAGAACCTGTTACGAGGTTGATCTTAGGGATATCCGATGCAGCCAGCGCCTTGACCATTCTTTCCGCTGCGCTTGGCAGGAAAGTCTCTGTTGCCGAATCGGTGTTATATCCATCCGTATCCGTTATGGTAAGCAGAGGAATATGGAATCTCGTGCAAAGGTCTATCAGCTTAGCCGCCTTGTTGCAGCCATCAGCCGTTATGCGCTTTTTGCCTTCGTATTCGTTGCATGCTACTACTCCCAGAGGCATTCCGGCTATTCTTATGAATCCCGTTACCATGCTCTGGTCACCGCTGCTCCTGCTCTCTACAAATTCTCCGTCATCAGACAGTTCAGACAGTATAGCTCTGGCATCTCCAAGGCTGTCATCAATGTCGTCGCAGCTGCGGTTGAGTTCCTCATCGCTGACTTCCAGTATCTCCGGCATGAAGTTGCTGCTCGACGGCAGGATGCCTACTATACTGCGGATGTTCTTTACGATCTCCTCCCACTCGTATGTACCGTCATCGGACGCTTCTACATATGGATTGTCTCCGATCGCATTGCTTACGACTCTCTGCGGATTAACGAAAATGCTTCCTTTGTCTTTTTCTATGAAGACAAAGTCAGCCAGCTGTGCTGCGATAGACATTCCTCCTCCGCACTGACCAATGACTGCCACTATCTGCGGAATGATCTGCGATGCCTCTGACTCACGCTTGTACAGCTTCGCAAACTGATAAAGTCCATCCAGCCCTTCTTCAATACGGAAACCCGCACAGTCAAGGAGTCCGATGATCGGAGCCTTAGCCTTTATGGCATGCTCGTACAGATCGACTATCTTGCGTCCGTGCTGTTCTCCGAATGTGCCGCCCATTACTTCATTGTCCTGGGCATAGACAAAAACAAGGCTGCCGTTGATCGTACCGTAACCGGTAACCACTCCGTCTGACTCCCTTACGGAGTCCGGGTGGTAGAACTCGGTATATCTGGCCGATACTTGTTCGCCCATCTCCATGAAGCTGCCCGGATCCAGGAGTTCCATGACCCTTGAAACCACAGCAGTTCTTTCTTCACTTGCAATTACCTTCATAAGTTTCCTCCTTATGAGCTTATGATAAAAGCACTACAATTTTCCCTGATTATATTCTACATTTAAACTTGTTATTTATCAAACAAAACGGGTCAAACAGAACAAAGCAAAACAAAGCAAAAGCGTTATTATTGTTTATGTTCAGTGCAATTGATAAAATAGCTGAAAGAACAGAGTATCTGGGGGTATAATATGCAGAAATTATCAAAGAAAACAGAACATTTTACTGATTCCGTTATAAGGCGTATGACCAGGATCGCCTATCAGTATGATTCCATCAATCTGTCACAGGGATTCCCGGATTTTGCCCCGCCGGAGATGCTTCTGAAAAGGCTGGGAGAAACCGCCGGCATGCCGGATGTGCATCAGTACTCCATCACTTTCGGAGATCCGGGCTTCCGCCGGGCGCTTGCAGAAAAGCAGAGCCGCTTCATGGGTTTCGAAATTGATCCTGATACTGAAATCACTGTCACCTGCGGCAGCACCGAAGCGATGATGTCATCTGTGCTCACAGTCGCAGACCCGGGTGACAAGGTCATCATATTCTCACCGTTCTATGAAAACTACGGTGCAGACACGATCCTGTCCGGTGCAGAGCCGATTTATGTACCGCTGGTGCCGCCTGACTTTCATTTCGATCCGGAGGTGCTTGAGGACGCATTCAGACAGCACCCGAAAGCCATGATACTCTGCAATCCTTCCAACCCTACAGGCAAGGTCTTCACCCGTGAAGAACTGAAGATCATAGCAGATCTGGCCATCAGATACGACACATATGTCATCACGGACGAAGTCTATGAGCACATTATTTATGAGCCATACAGGCACACATATATAGCCTCGCTGCCGGGAATGCGTGAGCGCACACTGTCATGCTCCTCCCTTTCAAAGACATATTCAATAACAGGATGGAGGATAGGTTATGTTATAGCTCCTCCTGAAGTCACAGAGTGTGTCAAAAAAGTGCATGATTTTCTTACAGTAGGCGCACCACACCCGCTTCAGGAAGCAGTCATACCCGGACTCAAAGCCGGACCTGAATACTACAAAGGGCTGGTTGATCTTTATACCCACAAGCGGGACCTGTTCCTTAAAGGTCTCGACGACATCGGACTGAATCATACCGATCCGCAGGGCGCATATTATGTTCTCATGGACGTTTCTGAATTCGGATATGAAAACGACCTTGAATTCTGTGAAGATCTTACCCGCCTGGTCGGAGTTGCAGCTGTGCCGGGTTCAAGCTTCTTCAGGGAGCCTGTCAACAGCCTGATAAGATTCCACTTCGCAAAACAGGACAGCACATTATATGCTGCCCTGAACCGTCTTGAATCGATAAGAAAGAAAATGCCATACAGACGTTAGCCCTCCGGACCGGAGGGTTTTTTATATATCAATAGTTTTAATCTTCAGCCCTGCATTCTTTTGTGCCTGAAGATCGCGCTTTATCGTATCTGCTTCTCCGGTACCCGAGGATGAAATTTCGTTGAGGAGTTTTTCTGCCTTTTTCTCATTTCCTGTGTAGAGGCAGGCATATGCGTAGTTCATCTTTACAAGAGTATTGTCAGGCTGGAGTTCATATGCTTCTGATGCGGATGCAAGAGCTGCATCGAAGTCTTTGAGATGGATCAGTTCATAATAGGACCGCCATGCAAGATACTGCGCCTTGTGATAGGTTCCCAGCGAATCCGCTACCTTCCTGTACTCATCCAGTCCCCTGACAAAGAATTCCTTAGACCGCTTATATTCATACGCCTTGAATGCGTTTTCACCTGTATTGAGCAGGCTTACCGCATATGCTGCGCGGTCAGGATCCGAACCTGTTCTTGCATAAATCTTTCCGTAGACATCCGACGCATCAGAGTAATACTCATCAGCCTTGATGTAGTTTCCCCGTATATTGTGGCTGAGTCCCCTGTTGTTATAAAGCTCCGCAAGCATCTGCTGATATGAAATGTTTTCTTCATCCTCTGCCAGTATCTCCGCCGCCTTTATAGCCTCGTCATAATAGCGGTCAGCCTCGTCATACTTGCCCGCATCAGTAAGGCACGCTGCAAGCATGGATGTTGTCTGAATGTATTTGCTCCTGTTAAGGGCTGACTTGCTCATCCTGATGAGATCGCTCTGATCATCACAGGCATCGGAAAGCATTTCTTCCGCTTCATCGTACAGTCCGGATCTGTAAAGCAATACTCCGTAATTGTATTCTACTGTACCCAGAGCATCCAGTACATCTGTCGACCTTTCCATGTTATAGAGCAGCCCGAGGCTCTGATCAAAACGTTCAGCCGCAAGATTTCCGTCTCCCATGTCTACCGCATTGCTGCCGGAGTTGAATATCATCCTTGCAAGGACAAGACTGTTTCCGTTGCCAAGAGCCTGCTGCAGGTCAATTGCTTTGTCATAATCCGCGCCTGCTTCATCATATCTGCCTGCAGAATTCAGGATTATCGCTCTGTTATTGTAGCCCGAAGCAGTTCCCGATTGTGCTTTTTCATATCCGTCCTTTTCCAGGGCTTCAAAGAGCGTGATGGCTGTGTTCTCGGAATCCAGCGCTTCATCATGCATGCCCAGCACGTTCTCTGCAGTAGCCAGCTTCTCATAATTTACGGCAGCTTCATACTCTCCTGCCTCACGGTTTCTTGTCAGTCTTAGTATCTTATTGATATCCTCAGTATTGCTGTGAAGGATATCCCTTATGCGGCTGTACGAACCCGGCACCTCCGAAAGCCTGTCAGGAAGCCCGTACGTAAGCTCGTTCAGTATCTTCATCGAGGCGGCTTCCCTCTTCTCTGCTTCATTTCTGTAATTTCTGGCGCGTATCATCATGCTCAGCGAAACAGCCAGTATCAGTATAAATACTGCAGCTGCTGAAGCAGCACGTTTCACTACGCGCCTGTTCTGTTCTATTCCGTTCTCTCTTACGAGCTCGTCCTCTGTGCATCCCGCTACACAGGCAATTACCTTAAGCATCTCCGTCTCTGCGAGAGACATCATCTTCCGGATATCATTTCCTTCAACACGAATATCCATGAGCCTGTCGTTTATATCAGGTATGAGTTTCATGGAAGCCGGGAACGAAGTCTCAGGATCTCCGCTGATAAGTATTGGAAATACATGATCTGCCCTGCCGAGCTCTATGAATGTTGCTACTTCCCTGTCCACCCATTCAGACGACGGTGTATCGGTCGAGCATACAACGACCAGGCAGTCCGTTGAATGGAGAGCTTTATCGATAGTATCGGTCAGTATCCTGCTGACAGGAAGTTCCTCGGTATCTCTGAAGGCGCGGCGCACTCCATGCATTCCCTTATCACGCAAAGATGCAGGCAGACGGTAATTTTCTGCCAGATTGAAAAGTCTCTGCGTTATTTCACTGTCCAGCGGCCTGTGACGGTAGCTGAAGAACACATCATAATCGAACATGTCTAGCCTCCCGTTCCGGTACTGCCGGTATCAGCCGGCGCTTCAAGTCCGAGTTCTTCCAGGGAACTCCTCGCACTGTCAACCGCCTGCTGTATATATTCAAGAGCCAGCGGTTCATCCGCAAATGCCGCCGGCAGCTCATTCATCGTTCTTTCAGCAATTTCTACGCATAGTTTTGCCTGCTGATCGGCTATTTCTCCTTCAGTCTGCGCAACATGTCCCAGATACGCGAAAATGCCTGCTGCTCCAAGACAGACAGCAGCAATGACAGATACCAGAGTAATTACCGCTTTCCTGTGTCGCGCGCGATGCCTCTGCTCAAGGTCATCCGGATGCAATCCCAGTATCGAAGCGATGATCCTGACCGTCTCATACCGCAGTGCCTCTTTCCACCGCGAACGTGTCTCGGCACGCAGGTCTGACGCTACAGGTTCTATAGTCTCCACGCGCTCAACGACAGTCATGTCAGGCAGTATCTTTCGAACGGTCTTTTGTTCAATAAAAGAATCCGGGAAAGACTCAACCGGCTCTCCCCGGACTATAACTGCGATTATATTATTGTCTTTTCCGGTCTCGCGGAAATAATCAAGGCGCTCAAGAATGAACGGACTGGTTTTTGTTTCAGGCGAGCAAAGCACCGCCAGATAACGGCTGTGGTCCAGAATATCACGGGCTTCATCGTTAAACTCATTGCCGGAGACATCAACATATACCCGCCTGTAATCAGGCCCGTTGTCTTGAAGGACCGTTCCCGACGGGAGTCTGTATCTGCGGATACTCTCCGCAAGCTTATTGGCAACTGACGCATCCCCCTTAACTGCGAGGATACAGATATCATAGTCCTGCATCATTCTTCTTTTCTTTCAAATATTTTATAAACTGCTTTACTTCGTCAGTCTTTTCAAGTTCGTCATAGAAATCCGGTGAGAACTCCTCTCCATCAAATTCGAATGCAGTTATTATAAACTCTCCGGCCTGCGGAGTCTCAAAAGTGAGTTTTTCGTTCTCTTCATCATAAGCGGCACTGACGGCCAGGAGGGTCTCATCCGAAGTCTGATCTGCGTTGGCAAAAACTGCATAGAGTGGTTTATCCCTGAACTCTTCAGGAAGCACGTAATCCATCGCGACTTCGACAACCCCGCTCAGATCGCTGACCTGAACACCGTTGATATAAGCTGACAGATTATAACAAGGTGCTTTTCCGGCATTCTTATCACCTTCATTCAGATCAACCTCATCGATTTGTAACTCAAGTGTATCACCAGATGCAGTGACTGCAGCGACAGTGTATTCTTTTGCAGGTTTTTCAGGCTTATCCGGTTTCACCGGGTCAGGTTTAACAGGATCCAGATCCGGTTTTACAGGATCAGGCTTTATTGGATCAGGGTCAGGTTTAACAGGATCCGGTTCAGGTTTAACAGGATCCGCGGATGAGAATCTTGTTATTCCGGTTCCTGTAATTATTGAATTTGAGTTGCCGCCGATATTTCCGGTACCGGTCTGACTGGCACGGGTGGAAGTGATTGTAGTTCCCCCATGCTGATTAGAGAATGGGTCAAGATAAGCCACCCTTATCAGGAACACTCCATCGGGATCCGTTGCATGTTCATAACCATCGCCGAGGATCGTCATGGACAGCTTTCTGTCTTTACAGCGCAGCACCTCGAAGATTATGCTTTGTCCATCCTTCAGAAAACCCAGTCCTTCAGGAAAGTACGTATCAATGAGATCATCATAATTTATATTTCTGTAAGTCTGTTTTGTTGCATCATAGTCATCCAGTATCGTATATACCTGCCCTTCTTCCCTGTTTTCTTTCAGAGTAATGTTCCAGTTGTAGTCCACGGTCTTATGCAAATAGAAGGACACGACAGGAATAGAATCCGGATCAGGAACTGTAATATTATCAGGCCCGAGAAAAACGGATCCGTTTATTCCGTCAGATACAGTCTCAGTCCCGTTGTAGTTGAATACCGGACCGCCGTAGGTTTCATTATTTACCGTTCCGCCATTCAGCAGCTTCAGTCCGGTCTCAAGCTCCGTAATACCGGATTTGATCAAAACGGCAGTGTTATTGATTTCTCCGGTAAGTTTTAAGTTGTTTACGATATCAAAGCTGTATATATTAAGGGAACTTCCGGAAGTGCCGTTTATATTTTTTATCTCAAAATTACCCCCGTAGTACAGTTCCGAACTTCCTTTCAGGCCCAGTTGTTCTATCGTATACTCCCCCTGCTCCAGATTCAGAATGGAATCCTTGATATTTATGCTCATCGTCTGGCCGGTTCTGAAGGTTATGTAGGAGTCCTCAATAGTTCCGGATCCGGAATACAGTCCGCCCGAACCGGACTCTTTCTGAACTACAGTAACAGTGCCTCCGCTGATGAGACCCTCGTTTATCAGATTTCCGGCTACAATTACGCTTGCAACGATGGCCTCTCCTATATTGTGATTTCTGATCGTTGCGCCTTTATTAAGAGTAAGATCTCCTGTCAATAAATGGCCGCCGTAATATTCACAATTATCACCGTACAGCTCCATTTCACTGTACCCGGAAAGGTCCCTTATGATCGTTTTATTGCCATCTTCATCGATCTCCGCCTTTACTCTGAGAGCCTGAAGCTCAAGTATTGATTCATCCGGAAGAATAAGACTTATATCCTCCGGCAGTTCAACTTTTTCATCAATAATACCCTTGACGGTTCTGTTTACAAGCATGTATGATCGGTCTTCCTGCTGCAGGAATACAGCT
>JBGUVT010000315.1:0-5012 GCA_045220485.1 Anaerovoracaceae bacterium
ACGTAAAAGCGAAAAACGACGCTTTTACAGAACACCCCCATCAAAGTTAAAGGGAGGGGTCAGACCCCAAAAGAAGTTAAAGGGCCAAAAGGCTCAATGTGATCATCACATTGAGCCTTTTCATTTTGCTTAAATACTTATTTTACGGCATTTCTATGTTATTCCGGTTTAACATATCCCTGATCTCATAGTTCAGAATGCTGTGTACCCTACGCATTTTCGATTCCTTGCACTCTGCCCTGACACCGAAAGTTATGTTTCCTATATTGATAGCACTTATACCGGTAAACACCGGATCACTGAGGATCTCTTTGTGCCTTGTACGAATCTCAGGAAGCTCTGCCCAAAGAAGTTTTTTGAGCTCTTCTGTATCCACATTGTTTTTAACGGTAAATTCCGCAAGACACCACGAGTTGCTTCTCGAGAGATTGTTGATCTTATGGATATCACTGTACCTGATGACCTTAAGATTATTATCGTCACCTAAGAGCTTTAATGTTCTTACGCCCAGCTCCTGTACCGTGCCTCTCATAAGGCCATCGATCTCCACTATATCGCCTACCTGGAACGCCTTTTCGAATATAAGAGATACGCCGGAGAATACATCCGCGACGATATCCTTAACGCCAAGTGAAACAGCCAGGCCTATTATTCCTACAGAAGCGAGGAGTGTTGCCGGATCGAAGCCCAGATACAATGCAGAATAGTATATCACTGACAGCACCACGACATAACTCAGAACGCTTTTTACAAGTCTCGCAACTGTTGCCCCTCTTGTATCCAGCAGATCTGCTGCAACTTCGATAATGAACGATACAATGCTCCATACGACCGCCACACCGCAGATCATGAATATCACACGGGCAACAGCAAACAGGTTGAGTCCTCTGTTCCAGTTATCACTGAAAATGTATGGAATAAGACTGTCTGTATGATCTGCACTTGCGGAATTAAACGCCATGAGACCTATAATAAGGATGCATATGCCGCCCAGTAAGTTGAGCGCCAGTCTTGCTTTTGTTTCAGGAGAGTCTGCCCTTTTCAGGAACGGGAACCTTGAAAGCCATGACGATTTTTCGGCTGTATCCGTATCATTGTTTTTTCCGGAAGTGCTTTCAGCATAAATCAGATCATAATCTTTCATAAGAATACGTGTTATAACCATCAATACCAGGAGGAATCCCACCGCTTCGAGAAGTCCAAAAGTAATCATTCCCTTACGCAAAACCGATGCCTTCGCAATATAGTAGAACAATTCACCATTTATCTCATCTGAAGCTCCATAAAAAACATCATTATCCAGAGTGAACTCTCCAAGGAAATTGTCACGCACCTCATCTTCATTCATTCCCAGTTCCAGAGGATTCCTGCCATATAATGCCTTATTGGAGCAAAACCTTATAATTTTGTTCTTATCAAGGAGCATGAATCCGTTGTACGAAGAAACAAGTGAAGAGATCAGATCCATGGAATCCGTAAAGTATGAGACACCTCTTTCAACTGCCGTAGGGTAAGATATCACCAGAAGATTGTAACCTTCATCTTCGTTAATGGAAGGTATGCGTACTCCTGCAAGATCGCTCTTTTTTCCTGTTACATTATCAGTAACATTATCCAGATATGCTTCCTCCGCTCCATTAAGCACCCTTCTGAACGCACGCATGTCTGAAGAGTCCAGACTGCCTATATTCATGTTTATATATGCCGAATCAGTGAGGAGCTCTCTTCCGCCCTGATCATAAATCATTATGTAATTAGCCGAAAGAATATCCTTGTACTCCGCAAGTTGTTTCCTGGAGCGAAGCTTAGGATCACGATGGATGGCATCCGCAATTATTTTTGCATGTCTGGAAGCTGTTGTTTTCTGCTCATCCTTTTTGAAATCAGTAATGAAGCGGTTATCTTCATCCAGCGTTTTTATTGCCGCAAGAGAATTCTGAGCATCCCAGGTAACACTGTACAGCGTTCCGATAGCGCTCGAGAACATTCCGACAAACAAAACAATGGTGACTGAAAGTATACAGAATGTAGTGATCTTGCGTTTTATGATATCAGGCTGATAATCTTTTATCTTTTGCTGCGCAGCTTTTCCGCTTCTGATCAGTTTTTTGATCTCAGTTATCCATACAATCAGTATCACGGCCAGTATGATTGTAAACAGCGCGGCAAGCAGAACCACACTCGCAGAATCTGACAAAACATCAGACCTTGAGAGGAATAATACCAGTGTATATCTCTCATCTGCTGATCTGGCCATTACATAATATGGAGCATACTTTTCAAGGAATGCGTTCAGAGCTTCTTCATTAAGTCCGTTGCTGTCACGCAGATCAGGGACCTCCAGATCACTGTTGTAATACACGTATCTGCCGTTTTCATCCAGCAGCATGGCCTTTCCGTCAAAAGTATCCTCTATCTCAACAAGCGCAAGGCTTGCCAGATTGTCAGATCCCTCACTTGCATAATGATCATCTACTGCATAGTAACCATTTCCGATAGTGCAGAATGCAGTAAACATTCGCCAGTCAGTGCCTCTCGATGTATCTATTATTCCCTGTCCGCCCTTCAGAACATCTGCAGTTAATTCAGGATCGTTATCAATGCCCTCCGGAAATATTACATTGTTGCCTTCAACTTTTACGGCATAGGAATTATTGTAGTCTTCTACAGAACTCTCAAGGAAGCCCTTGTCGTCTGTCCTGTCCCTAAGGGACAAAGCTCTGAAATACGTATCGGCAAGCGCAGCTCTTCTGTCTTTTTCCGCTTCTTTGTCTATCGCATCCGTAAGCTGCTCGATCGATGCCTGAATACCTGCCTCGATACTAGGATAATCAGTTTCACGCGCAATAAACGATATTGCATTCAGATGAACAGCGAGTATCTGAACGCAGACTATCAGCGCGATCCCTACAAGGCATGCAATTACAGCATTACCGGTTATGCCCGGTTTTTTTATGTCTTTCTCCATATTGGCTTTGTCTTTATTTTCACTCATAGGATCCCGTCCGTTTGTTTCACGTTGCTGATATTTGTTATATAGCTTATCAGTCCCGCTATTTCACTCTTATAGTGTACTTCACGGTCTTCGCCGAGGCATTATAGTTCGAGTTGCCTGCCGCCATGACTTTGACCTTCACCACGTAGGTGCCCTTCCTAAGGCCTTTTTTGACGGTCAGTTTTCCGGTCTTGCTGTTGACCTTAAAATACCTTTTGTACTTCGACTTGGAAACTCGTAACAGCGTATATTTCTTTGTGCCCTGTCCCTTGTCTGCAAAAGTCATCAGTCTGGCAGTCTTAAATGTCTTCGACTTTTTCCTCAGCTTGCTGTACCTGACCTTGATGGCTTTGGTCCTGCCCTTCACTCTGAGTGGATTTTCAGCCTTGACAATTTCATATGCTGCCTCGGATATACCTGTATACTTTCCCATCCCGGTTACGGTAACAGTATAGGTTCCGACATTCTTTGAGGAAGCATCTGACCATTTGACCGTGTAATCTGTTCCAGCTGTTAGTTTCATGCCATTAATTGTTTCAATTGAAGGCTTTTGAACTTTTCCATTATAGGTAAACGATGATCCGGAAAGCGAAACTATTGTCTGACCAATATCAACAGTATCCGGTTCAGCTGCATCCGGCTCAACATCAGCCGGCACAACTTTAACAATAGCTATAATAGAATTGGACACTGCATAATTTGAGCTTGAATACTTAAGAATAGCATTGACCTCAATAGGCACACTGCCTGCCTTTAATCCCTCGACAACGCCGTCTTCAGTTACTGTTGCAACATTTTTATCCCAGCTTTCAAATGTAAACCTCACCGGTACTTCTACATCAAGTTCAGGAGTTAAAACACCAGTTTCCCCAACTTTGATTGTCACATCTTCAATAATTATTTTTAACGGCTTAGGATCAATGGAAGCTGCCTTCTCTAAACGTTGCGGCTGCGTATCCACATGATTTTCATCTCCGGCTACTCTGTACCAGACATAGTATTTTCCTGCATTTACTGCCGTCGGAATAGCTGCAGAAAAATCTTCAGGTACTTCAGTCTCAGTGCCGACAGCATACTGCATTTCGCCGCCCTCTGCTTCACCAGGTTTCACAAGTTCCTGCGGATTATCGTTGTAAACAAGCCCCTTCTTACAGGAAGGTTCCCGGACAACTTCAGCCGAATTCATCTTAACATGGATCCGATATTCGCCTTTATATGCTCCACTGCCTTCTTCAATAGCTTCTATTGAAAAAACCTCATCCTTCGCCTGATCGTCATGCCCTATATATGTTACTTTATAATCTGCACCCTTTATAAGATCAGCAGACTTTGCAACGATTTTGCCCCCTTCGCTTGTTGGAAAATACTTAACTGAGATATTTTCTTCAACAGCTGTTTTAAGTTCTTCAATAGTATCGCAAAAATAGTTCTTCTCTAAACCGGATATATCTA
Source organism: Anaerovoracaceae bacterium (assembly GCA_045220485.1). Taxonomy (GTDB): domain Bacteria; phylum Bacillota; class Clostridia; order Peptostreptococcales; family Anaerovoracaceae; genus Crickella. The sequence continues at coordinate 4,448 of JBGUVT010000315.1, forward strand.
GCAATTGCTCATCAAATTCTTTATTCAGAATTTTAGATTTTATTGCTGCCGGGTCATTATAAAAGTCATCCAGAAACCAGACATCTCCCTTTTCAACAAAGTTTGAGCGATAATTCTGATATGAGGCATGACGGTACCCTTGTTCTCCGCTTCTTTTTCCGCTTCCTCTTTCTACATAATCTGTATCAAAATACTTATCTGTGTTCTGATGAAGTGCATATTCATTAAACCAGTCGCTATATGGTTTATCGTAACATTCTTTTATGTTCGATGGTTCATAATCATAATCATCCGCCGAAGACCGGTACTCAAAAGTAGTATCTGTACAATCTTTTGTTATATGCGAAAAAGCCTTGTCAACATATTCTGCATAATCAAAGCCCGCATCAGACATAAGATAATCATTTTCTGTTATATCAACATAGTATGCATTTCCATTTATGTCCGGAATATAGTTTATCGTATGTTCTAAAACATCCGGTTCTGTCCTGACAATCCAGCACGGCAAATCAGCAGCATGGCACAAATCAGCATAAAAAACAGAAATGCCTACACATACTGATGT
>JBGUVT010000316.1:0-26996 GCA_045220485.1 Anaerovoracaceae bacterium
ATACGATATCACAGACAAGAGAGAGATCCGTGCATTCTTCAACCAGCTCAGACAGGAATTCCTCGACTGGCATGGTACATTATTCGAGACACCGGAGTTCGAAGCACAGGAGAAAAAGATCTCAGACTTTTACATGGCAAAGGTCGTAGAGTAGGAGGTCGAAAAAATGCAAAAAGTATATACAAAAATAGAATCGATAGTCGGTAACGTAGTCACCGTACGTGCGCCGGGCGTCAAGAACGGCGACCTTGCTCTCGTAGGCGACAGTTACGCAAACGTAATCAAACTGGATAAAGACGTCGTCTCACTCCAGGTATTCGCCGGCGCACAGGGCGTCAGCACCACTGACCCTGTACGTTTCCTCGGCAGACCTATGATGGTTTCGTTCTCAGACCACCTGCTCGGACGTATTTTCGACGGTGCGGGAGTTCCGAGAGACAACGGTCCGGCTCTGACCGAGAACATGATCCCTATCGGCGGTCCGTCATTCAACCCGGCAAAGCGTATCCTTCCTAACAAGATGGTACGTACCGGAATCCCGATGATCGACGTATTCAACACACTGGTTGAGAGCCAGAAGCTCCCTATCTTCTCCATTTCCGGAGAACCTTACAACCAGCTGCTCTCGAGAATCGCGATGCAGGCTGAAGTAGACGTCATCATCCTGGGCGGAATGGGACTTAAATACGATGACTACATGGAATTCCGTGATACCCTCGAGAAGGGCGGAGCCATGAGCCATACGGTAATGTTCATTCATACTGCTGCGGACCCTATCGTAGAGTGCACACTGGTGCCTGATATGGCTCTGGCAGTTGCTGAGCAGTTTGCTCTTACAGGAAAGAGAGTACTCGTGCTCCTGACCGACATGACCAACTTCGCTGATGCGCAGAAGGAAATGGCGATCACGATGGAGCAGGTACCGTCGAACCGTGGATATCCGGGCGACCTTTACAGCTGCCTCGCTTCGCGTTATGAAAAGGCAGTAGATATCGAGGGCGCAGGATCCATCACCATCCTCGGAGTTACTACGATGCCTGGTGACGACGTAACTCACCCGGTACCGGACAACACCGGATATATCACAGAGGGCCAGTACTATCTCAAGGGCGGCCGTATCGAGCCGTTCGGTTCGCTGTCACGTCTTAAACAGAACGTAAACGGCAAAACGAGAAATGACCACCGTGCCCTGATGGATGGTATGATCAAGCTCTACGCTCAGTACAAGGAGTCCCTTGAGAAGAAGTCCATGGGATTCATGATGACTGAGTGGGATGACAAGCTCCTTAAGTATGGTGAGATGTTCGAGACAAAGATGATGGATCTGTCCGTGAACATTCCGCTTGAAGATGCACTTGATCTCGGTTGGGAAATCCTCGCAGAATGCTTCGACCCTGTTGAGACAGGAATGAAGACAAGTCTGATCGAGGAGAGATGGCCGAAGAAGGATGCGTTGAACTAACAAAAGGAGCGGGTCATGGCTATCAAACTTACAAAGAATGAACTGAAGAAGCAGAAGGACAACCTTAAGCAGTTCCAGCGCTATCTTCCGACACTGCAGCTCAAGAAGCAGCAACTGCAGACGGTAATAATGGGTATACGCGCAGAACTCGAGCGTAAGGAAGCCGAACGCATTCAGATGATCGGTGATTTGGACGATTGGGTAGCTGTATTCGCAGAAAACGAACTCTTTGAAGAAAAGAAAAGACTTGATCAGCTTGTACAGCCTGACAGGGTCATCGTCAAGGATGATAACATCGCAGGTGTTACGATACCTGCCTTCGAAGAGCTCACGTTCAAAGACATCAATTACGATGTGGACGACTATCCGCTCTGGGTAGACACTGCAGTCTTCAAACTTCGTGAGATCGCCAGACTGGACGCTTTAGTCTCAACACTCCGGAAGCAGACAGAGCTTCTGGAAAAAGAACTCCGGACGACTTCACAGAGGGTAAACCTGTTTGAAAAGGTTAAGATCCCTGAAGCCAAGGAGAATATCCGCGTCATCCAGGTATACCTGGGAGACCAGCAGACGGCAGCGGTAGTCCGCGGCAAGATCTCAAAGAAGAAATTAGTGGAGGTATAACGATGGTAGAAAAAATGAAAATGGTACACATCGTCACATCTGCCTCTGCTAAAGACGAGATGATCAAAAGCCTTAGAGACATAGGCGTAATGCATCTCGCAGAAAAACAAAGTGCGGATCGTGAGGTATCCGACCGTTTCCAGACACTGTCAAAAACTCAGATGGCCCTTAAGGACTATGCAGAGAAAAAGCAGGTTCCGGCAAGCGAGATCCTCACGGACGATGAATTTAACAAAATGTACGACGGGGTACTTGAGGCAATAGACCGCAAGACGGCCCTGGGGCAGGAAATAAGTGCTGCCAACACAGAGATAGACAGGATCCAGGCATGGGGTGACTTTATGCCGCAGGATCTTAAAGATCTGAAGGAAGAAGGTTACGACTTCCACTTCTATCGCATGGGCAGTAAAGAATTCCAGGCTCTGCAGGCCGAAGAAGATGTGCGTTATCTCCGCCTCGCACCTGTCGATAAGCAGGATGCGGTAGCTGTATTCGGTACACTTCCGCCATCCATTCAGGCAAGCGAGTTTATACCTGGTGAAAACAGCATAAGCGAGCTTAAGCAGAAGATCGAAGATGCCAAAAAAGGAATAGATGAATGCAACGAGACTCTTAAAGCTGCATCCATTTATGACGCAAGCTTCAAAAATCAGATGCTCAAGGTGCAGAATGAGGTGAATTACTCATCTGCTAACGCGACTGCTCAGGGCGATGATGACTTCGTGTGGATATCCGGTTATGTCCCTGAAGTTGAGCTCGACAAGGTCAAAGCCATGGCAGCGGAGAAGAATTTCGCATGGGCGACCGAAGATGTAGCCGAAGATGATGACAAGATTCCTACGAAACTTCGCTTCAATAAGGTTTCAAAACTCATCGAGCCGGTGTTCAACATCCTTGGTGTTCTTCCTGGCTACAGGGAGCAGGACGTATCACTCTGGTTCCTCCTGTTCTTCACACTGTTCTTCGCAATGATAATCGGAGACGGAGGCTATGGTGTACTCATACTGATCGGAACGATCGCACTCAGAGTAAAGCAGAAGGAGGGAAGCACTGTTACATTCCTTCTCTTCGTACTGTCGATAGCAACCATCATCTGGGGTGCTGTGACAGGCACGTGGTTCGGAATGGAAAGTGCCATGAAGGTACCGTTGCTTAAGGGCCTCGTGATACCGAGCCTGGCAACGTATCCGGATTACTTCGGACTGACGTCGACTGTGACACAGAACGCTATTATGAAGTTCTCGTTCTCAATTGGCGCTATCCAGATGGTACTCGGATCCATCCTTGCTATAAAAGACAAGCTTCCTAAAAAGGATCTGTCGTGGGTATCCAATTTAGGCTGGGCCATCGCTGTAGTAGCGATGTATCTCCTGGCTCTCAATCTGGTCATCCACGAAAACATCAGCCTTGTGCCGGTGTTTGCGCTGATCGGCGTTGCTTTCGTTCTTGTACTTCTGTTTGGCGGCATGTCACCTGACCTGACGTTCGGGCAGGGTCTCAAAGCAGGTCTGGCAAATGCGTTTACAGACTTCCTGGATACGATAAGCTGTTTCGGAAATGTCATGAGTTACATAAGACTGTTTGCAGTCGGTATGGCCGGTGTTGCGATCTCGCAGAGCTTTAACGGGATTGCGGCAGGTATGCACGGCCCTCTGATAATCCTCGGTGTAGTGGTCGTACTTATAGGCCATGCACTCAACATAATAATGTGTTTCCTGTCGGTAGTCGTTCACGGCGTGCGTCTGAACGTACTCGAGTTCTCGGGTCAGGTCGGCCTCGAGTGGACAGGACTGCCATATGAACCATTTAAGAAAGTAAACAAATAGAAAAGGAGAAATTATTATGAATCTTGCATTTATAGGTATGGCTGCGGCCCTTGGTTTATCTGCTGCTGGTTCTGCATTTGGTGCCGGATTTGCCGGTATGTCATCGGTAGGCGCATGGAAGAAATGCTATGCTGCCGGAAAGCCAGCTCCGTTCATTATGATCGCTTTCACAGGTGCTCCGCTCACACAGACTATCTACGGATTCCTGCTGATGAACTTCATTAACAGCGCAAACTGTGATCCGGGCATGGCTCTCGGAGTAGGTATCTTCGGCGGACTTGCAATCGGAATGTCAGCCCTCTTCCAGGGCAGATGCGCAGCTGCTGCATCTGATGCTCTCGGAGCAACAGGCAAAGGTACTGCTAACTACTTCATCGTTATCGGTATCGTAGAGACAGTAGCGCTCTTCACACTGGTATTCGGACTGCTGCTGCTCAACAGTGCAGGCTAAGCCATCATATAAACTGAATATCTGACAGGGCAGGGGCATTTGCCCCTGCTTTTATGTTAAAATAAAATCTGTACTGAATATGTTTTACATTTATGTAAGGAGATGCATAGATATGATTGATTTTAGAAAGCTGCAGAACGGAAGTGACATCCGCGGTGTTGCCATACAGACTGAAGGAGGCCCGGAGCCTAACCTCACAAAGGAGACAGCCGGACAGATCACCGGAGCTTATATATACTGGCTCTCGAAAAAGGTTCAGAAAAACCCTGTCATGCTGAAAGTCTGCGTGGGCCAGGACTCGCGTATCTCAGGTGATACGCTCAAAGAGGGCGTGCTTGAAGCAATAAGTCTCTGGGGGGGCGAGGGATATGATGCGGGACTTTCCACGACCCCTGCTATGTTTATGGCAACGGTGATGCCTCAGTTCGAATTTGACGGATCGATCATGATTACCGCAAGCCATCTGCCTTATGAACGCAATGGCTTCAAGTTCTTTACGGCTGAGGGCGGCACTGATAAGGAAGATATAGCCGAAATACTAAGGCTGGCCAGCCGCTATAATTTCATCGGCGGAGTCTACGAAGAGATGAAGACCAATGTAAGCATGATGTATGCGGCATACCTGCGTCAGATGATCGCGGCGGGGCTGAAAGACATTCCGGGATATCTGAAAGGGATGCACATTGTGGTAGACGCCGGAAACGGAGCTGCAGGCTTCTTTGCGAAGGAAGTGCTCGGGAGAATGGGAGCCGATGTGAGCGGCAGCCTTTATCTCGAACCTGACGGTACTTTCCCTAACCATCCGGCCAACCCTGAGAATGCGGAAGCAATGGCTGCGATATGCAAAGCTGTCAGGGATAATAATGCTGATCTTGGTATAATCTTCGACACAGACGGAGACAGATCGGCAGCTGTGGCACCGGGAGGTGTGCCGATCGCCCGCAATGAGATAGTCGCCCTTGCTGCAGCTCTGGCTGCAGAAGACTATCCGGGAGGCACGGTCGTAACTGACAGCGTAACATCCAACGAGCTGCACGAGTTCCTTGAAGGCAAGCTTGGTCTTAAGCATCTAAGGTATAAGAGAGGCTATAAGAACGTCATAAACAAGGCAAAGGAACTCAACGCTGCGGGGGAGCAGGCATTTCTGGCTATAGAGACATCAGGTCACGCAGCTTATTCGGATAACTACTACCTTGATGACGGCGCATTCCTGGCAGTGCAGATAGTCATCAATGCGGCAAGACTCAAGGCGCAGGGCAAGGATATTATGGCCCTCCTCGAAGGCCTGGAATCGCCGGCAGAGTCAAAGGAGATCAGATTAAAAATAAAAGCGGAGGACTTCAAAAAATACGGCGCAGGAGTGCTCGAGGATTTCGGCAAGTGGGCCGAATATTCAAACAGGCTGGAGATTGTTGAACCAAACTACGAAGGAGTGAGGGTCAACTACGATATTGACGGATATAAGGGATGGTTCCTGCTCAGGATGTCGCTTCATGACCCTGTGATGCCGCTCAACATTGAGTCGGAGACGCCGGGCGGTGTTGAAAAGGCTCTTTCTGCCATCTGTGATTTTATGAAAGACTATAAGGAGATAGAGATTCCTGAGGCCTGACTCAGGAAAGGAATCTGATAAAACAATGGACGAAAAACCAAAGAAAAAACCCTCCAGAAGCAAAAAAACCAGACGCCTGGCTTCGAAAGTCATCATTATATGCCTTGCAGGCATCATGCTGGTTTCCGGCTGGCGTGTATATACAATAGTAAGGGGTTATCTTGCTGACAGGGCAGTGTACAACAGAATATCCGAGGAAGCCGGTGATGATATCGATTTTGATGCGCTCAGAAAGATCAATCCGGATATTATCGGCTGGCTCTACTATGAGGGTACGGTTATCGATTATCCTGTAGTGCAGGGAGAAAACAACGATATGTATCTGAGCATGCTGTTCGACCGCACGTGGGGCGGCTGCGGCACTCTCTTTGCGGACTGCATAACAGAGGCGCCGTTCAGGCAGTTCAATACAATTGTTTACGGGCACCATATGAAAGACGGTACGATGTTTGCGTGCCTCAAGGAGCTGAGAGACTCCGAATACTGCGCTAAGCACCCTAAGCTTGAGCTCACCACGCCTGAAGGCAGGTTCGATCTCGAGATATACGCATTTCTCAATGAGCCGGCTGACAGCAATGTGTATGCTACCAATTTCCCGGATGAAGATGAAGAGGGCAAGCAGGAATATCTTGATCTTATAAACAGCCTGGCGGCTTATGTGACCAATGTAAGCGTTTCAACTCAGGACAGACTTGTGATGCTCTCAACATGCGCATATGAGTTTGAGGAGGCACGCTACATAGTAGTATGCAAGATGGTCCCGCGCAATCAATAGAACTGCAGAAACAAAAAAACTACAAAAGCATTGTGCGTTGTGATAAAATTTCTCTGTTGGTAATGTGATGATCGAAAGGAAATGACATGGATTACAAGATGACTATCGCAGGCCTCGAAAGGCATCTGCCGCTGTGCAAGGTCACAGACGACCTGTATATCGCAGGTTTCATTATGTTCAATGATGTAGAGATAACTGAGGCGGCAGCGCGCGACCTTCTGAAACAGGCGCCTGAGTTCGATGTCCTCATAACTGCAGAAAGCAAAGGTATTCCTCTGTGCTATGAGATGGCACGCCAGTCAGGTAAGCCATATATCGTAGCCCGTAAAGGCGCAAAGCTTTACATGCAGGATGTCGTAAAGGTCCAGGTCAATTCAATCACTACAGACCACGTTCAGACACTTTGCCTCGGAAGAGACGAGAGAGCGCAGATCAAGGACAAGCGCACCCTGATCGTTGATGACGTAATCAGCACAGGCGAGTCGCTGGCAGCTCTTGAAACCCTGGTTGAGACTGTCGGAGGAAAGATCGTAGGCAAGTTCACAGTACTCGCTGAAGGTGAGGCTGCTGACCGCACAGATATCACATATCTTGAGTATCTGCCGCTCTTCAATTCGGACGGTACTCCGCAATAGTTTGAGATAACAAAAAACAAGGTAATTTAACCTCCCGATTTGGGAGGTTTTTTGTGCTTTTATATCAAAAAACCGATTGTTTTGTATAATGTACACAAATTAGAGCTCGAAAATTGATTTTTTTCACAAAAAGGTTGACACACAATCTTCACAATACTATAATCGCACTGTACACAAAACCTGTGCACAAAAGGAGACCATATGTACTTTAGTTCAAGCATTATCGTCATCGGTATTATCGGCGTCCTTCTGGTCGTAAGACTGGTAGAGGGCGATGTTATGCTGTAGGGCGATTGAGTACAAAGGTCATAAACCTGAGCTTGGGAGCCCGCAGCGATGCGGGCTTATTAAATGCCCGGGCTAAGGCAAACAGGCAACTATCAACTATATCTCAGTCAGATCCAATATTCAGAAGAGAAAGGGAGAAAGAAAATGAAAAAGACATGGACAAAGGTCGTAGTTGTTGCACTCTCCTGCATGATGGCATTCATGCTGGCAGCATGCGGCGGTGGCGGCGGAAGCAGCGATTCCGGAGAAGCTGGCCCGGTGCTGCTCGGTAATACAGGACCTCTTACAGGACCTGCAGCTATCTACGGTAACGCAGTAAAGAACGGCGGACAGCTCGCAGTTGATGAGATCAACGCAGCTAACCCGGACGGCATCCAGCTTGCATGGCAGGCAGAGGATGACGAGGCTGACGGCGAAAAGGCTGTTAACGCTTACAACAAGCTGATGGACGACGGAATGAAGGTGTTCATCGGATCAACAACATCCGGTTCCTGCGTAGCAGCTTCCGAGAAGGCATTTGAAGACAGAGTGTTCACACTCACACCTTCTGCTTCCCAGGTAGCAGTTACAGAGGGTAAGGACAACGTATTCCAGCTTTGCTTCTCCGACCCTAACCAGGGTGTCGCTGCAGCTGACTGGGTAGTCGCAAACATGGCAGATGCAAAGGTTGGCGTTATCTACAACAACGCATCCGACTACTCCGCAGGAATCTTCGACAAGTTCAAAGCAGAATATGAAGCAGCAGGCAAGGAGCTCGTAGCTGTAGAGGCATTCTCTGATGATGCTAACACAGACTTCCAGGCTCAGATCAACAGCATGAAGAACGCAGGCGCAGACTTCGTCTTCCTGCCAATCTACTACACACCGGCTTCGAACATCCTGATCCAGGCAGACAAGATCGGTTACGCTCCAACATTCTTCGGAGTTGACGGTATGGACGGAATCCTCACACTCGAGGGATTCGATACAAAGCTGGCAGAAGGCGTTATGCTTCTGACACCGTTCATCGCTACAGCTGAGGACGAGGCTACACAGAACTTCGTAAAGGCTTATGTTGATGCTTACGGCGAGGAGCCAAACCAGTTCGCAGCTGACGCATATGACTGCGTATATGCTGTATACAAGGCAATGAACGAAGCAGGACTCGATGCATCGGCTTCACACGAGGAAATCTGCGAGGCACTCGTAGGACTGTTTGCAGGTGATTTCACAGCAAGCGGTGTTACAGGCGCTTCGATGGAGTGGAATGAAGCAGGCGAAGTCAACAAGACTCCAAACGCTATGGTTATCGAGAACGGCGTATACGTTCCGGTTCAGTAATACACTGACTGACTTAAGTGTATAGTTGTTGGCTAAGGGGTGCTGCATTCAGGTGCGGCACCCCAAAGCCGTATTATTACATAATCATTTATTAGGAAGAAAAACCATGAATTTACTGACAAACTTAATCTCAGGACTGAGCCTGGGAAGTGTATATGCGATCATAGCGCTTGGATATACGATGGTATACGGCATATCCAAGATGCTTAACTTCGCTCATGGTGATGTCATTATGATCGGCGGATATATGTCGTTCGTAATGACGATGTATATGGGGCTGAACGGCTGGATGGCTCTTCTGGTGGCAATGGTTATCTGCACGGTTCTCGGTATCACTATCGAGAGACTGGCATACAGACCGCTGAGAGGAACCGGCTCTTTGGCTGTTCTGATCACAGCTATCGGAGTTTCGTATTTTCTGCAGAATATCGCGCTTCTGATCTGGGGTGCTAACCCTAAGATGTTCACAAGCCTGTTCAAGGGCATGAAGCCTATACATGCTGCAGGCGGACAGCTTACCATAACGATGGAGTCAGTATTTACAATTCTGGCAAACATCGTCATCATGATCCTGCTGACACTCTTCGTAAACAAAACAAAAGCCGGAAAGGCAATGAGAGCGGTTTCCGAGGACAATGGTGCTGCCCAGCTGATGGGTATCAACGTCAACCAGTCCATATCGCTGACATTCGCCATTGGATCCGGCCTTGCTGCTGTAGCGGGAGTACTGATGCTTTCGGCATATCCGGTACTCATGCCTACAACAGGCGCCATGCCTGGTATCAAGGCATTCACCGCTGCTGTTTTCGGAGGTATCGGTTCAATACCGGGTGCTATGATTGGAGGACTGATCCTCGGCATAATCGAGATATTCTCCAGAGCATACATCTCAACAGAGCTCTCAGACGCCATTGTATTTGCATGCCTGATCATCGTACTGCTCGTCAAGCCTACCGGCCTGCTGGGCAAGAAGGTCAGCGAGAAAGTGTAGGTGTGCCATGGCAGAGAGAATACTTAAAAACATAAGCAGCAGAGGCCTCAAAAACGCATTGAGAGGCAATGACTACCGTAAGGAAGCCACTATCTCGTATGGCATACTTATAGGCGGTTATGTTCTGTTCCAGATCCTCACCGCTGCCGGACTCATCGGCCACAACCTGCAGGGACAGTTCGTACCTATCTGCGTGTACATCTCACTGGCGGTCTCCCTGAACCTCGTAGTAGGCATATCGGGAGAGCTTTCGCTGGGACACGCGGGATTTATGGCTGTAGGCGCGTTCAGCGGAATACTGATGTCGCGTATTCTCGGACAGAGCATGTCGTTTGAGCCTGCTATTATCATAATCTCGATGCTGTTCGGAGCGCTCATAGCTTCGATCGCCGGATTCATAATCGGCATCCCTATTCTGGGACTCCGCGGAGACTATCTGGCCATAGTGACGCTCGCTTTCGGCGAGATCATAAGAAACTTCATGAACGTCCTTTACTTCGGATTTGACGGTAACGGACGTCTGAGATTCGCGTTCAACCATACTATAGAAGGCGTTGAGAACAATGACAGGATAATCACCGGCGCCATTGGAGCGACCGGAACTAAGACCATGGCAACATTCACATGGGGACTGCTGCTTTGTCTCTTCACTGTTTTCATCGTGCTCAACCTTAAGAACTCAAAGCAGGGACGCGCTATCATGTCCATAAGAGATAACCGTATCGCAGGTGAGTCCATCGGACTGGATGTCAGAAAGTATAAACTTATGGCATTTGTCGTCAGTGCGGCTCTTGCCGGAATGGCGGGCTGCCTGTTCGGTCTCAACTACAGCACCCTGGTACCTGTAAAATTCAACTTCAACACATCCGTGCTGATTCTGGTATTCGTGGTACTTGGCGGAGTAGGAAATATCTGGGGCGGCATAATTGCTGCGGCACTTCTGACCGTTCTGCCTGAGACATTCAGACAGTTTGCGGACTACAGAATGCTGACATACGCTATCGTACTCATCCTGGTTATGATATGCACATACAATCCTGCTATAAAAGCCAGGATCACAGGTATCTGGGCAAAGGTCAATCCTTTCAAGAACCGGTCCGGCGGCAAGGGCAAGGGTAAAAAGAGAAAGAGCAGAAAGGAGGCGGCATAGATGGCAGATAAAAAAGACAAGCGCGATGAGCTTCGCGATATCGACATCTCCGACTCCGGTCATGCTTATGAAAACAGACAGGATATCTACTACAACGACAACGTCGGCGGAAGAGCTGTTTTCGTAGATTCGAAGGAGCAGTATGAACCTGACGAACCGTATAACGATCAGGTCTTCATACCTGAAAAGGACAGGGGCAAAGCACCTATACTCCAGGTCAAGAATCTGGGTATCGACTTCGGCGGACTTACTGCCGTAGACAACTTCAACCTGACCCTTGGGCGTACGGAAATCGGCGGACTGATCGGTCCTAACGGAGCTGGAAAGACTACCATCTTCAACATGCTGACCAAGGTGTATGAGCCGACCAGAGGAGAGATCTTCTTTGATGGCAAAAGCACCAAAGGCATGAGCACCGTTGATATCAACAAAGCCGGAATGGCACGGACATTCCAGAACATCAGACTTTTTGACAAGCTTACGGTAGAAGAAAACATCAAGGTTGCTCTCCATCATACGACCAACTACGGTCTTATCGACGGAATGCTTCATACTCCGAAGTACAGACACGAGGAGTTCCGCATCCGCAAGGAAGCGATGAAATACCTCAAAATCTTCGGAATGACCAAGACAGCAGACTACAGAGCCGGCTCACTCCCTTACGGAGCACAGAGAAGGCTCGAGATCATGAGAGCGCTGGCTACAAAGCCAAAACTGCTGCTGCTCGACGAGCCTGCTGCAGGAATGAACCCGTCTGAGACGACGGAGCTGATGGACACCATCAGAGAGATCCGCGACAGATTCCAGATAGCGGTATTCCTTATTGAGCACGACATGAGCCTCGTTATGGGTATCTGCGAGGGTATCGTGGTACTCAACTACGGAAGAGTCATTGCCAAGGGATGGCCTGAAGAGATCCAGAGCAACCCTAAGGTAATCGAGGCTTACCTCGGAAAGAGCCGCGGAAAGATGGAAGAGGAGGAAGAAAAGGAGAAGGCAGACATCGAGAAAGCTCTCAAAAAGGGCAGACTGGAATCTGCTGCTTCCGGAAAGCCTGACAGAAAGGAGAGTGAGTGATGGGTACAGTACTTACAGTTGACAACATCAACGTTTACTACGGAGCCATCCATGCCATCAAGGGCATCTCTCTGGACGTAAACAGAGGCGAGATCGTTACACTGATCGGCGCTAACGGTGCAGGCAAGTCGACAACGCTTCACACGATTTCCGGACTCCTGCGCAGCAAGACAGGCGACATTGAATTCCTCGAGAGTTCCATTTCACATGTTCCGGCTCACAAGATCGTTGCAATGGGCATTTCACATGTTCCTGAGGGCAGACGTATATTCCAGGGCCTGACGGTAGAAGAGAACCTGCAGATGGGAGCCTTCGTAACAAAGAAGGACCGTATTGCTCACAACCTCGAGTATGTATATGAGCAGTTCCCTAGACTCAAAGAGAGGACATCGCAGATCGCGGGTACGCTCTCGGGCGGCGAGCAGCAGATGCTGGCCATGGGAAGGGCGCTCATGTCTGACCCTGAGCTTCTGATGCTGGACGAGCCTTCGATGGGACTGGCGCCTATCCTGGTAGATCAGATATTCGAAATCATAGTTAACCTCAACAAAGCGGGCACTACGATCCTTCTCGTAGAGCAGAATGCTCAGATGGCGCTTTCAGTAGCTGACAGAGCATATGTTATCGAGACCGGCCGTATCACTCTTTCTGGCACCGGCGAGGAACTCGCGAAGTCCGAAGCAGTCAAGAAGGCTTATCTTGGAGGCTAAAAAGGGACGAATACAGGTCCGACACTTAATATTCATCAAAAAAACACTCAAAGAAGCGGCTCTGCCGTTTCTTTGCTTTTATATGCTGTGGTATTATTACTTGATAACTTTTTAATTAGGGAGATTAATATATGACACAAAAAAAGAGAGCATTGGGACTACTATCTCTGCTGCTGATACTGGCACTTGCAATGATGCTTGCTGCCTGCGGAACAAAAGACGGTGAAGGATCCGGCGAGGCATCCGGGCAGGAGGAAGTTGCTGAGCAGGAAGAAGCAGAGGAGCCGGCTGCGGAGGTAGTAAAGGCCATCGATGAAGTTGATAACGTAGAGACAAATGACCTGCCGCTTCAGATCGAATCGATCACACTCTTTGATGACGGAACACTCAGAATCGTTCCTACGGATGATCTTCTGAAGAATGCCGAGACCAACGATGAACTCGTTGACGGAGCCATCTATCCGTTCGAAGAAAGCGGAAAGGTCAAGGATGTGTATCTTGTAAGATACGGAAACGGCGGCTACAGAACAATAATCTGTCTCATGGATGACGGCTCGCTCTCAGCTCTGAGCGCCAACGAGCTTATCAAGGATCACATAACAGTAGTATGGGATAAGCTCACGGGCAGAGACACGTATGTTTCCGTCGAAGAACGACTGTCGGAAGATGAAGACGCTTACGGAGTAGTCGGAATAACTGAAGACGGAGAGGAGATCGATCTCGATTTCAGCCTTGATTTCTAACGAATCAGGGCGATTTGTGGTACAATATAGTGTAATAGTTTTTTCAAAACGAAAGGAACGTAAATGACAAACGCAATAGATGCACGCGCGGCTATCGCGGAGTGGTTCGAGACCGACTTTAAAGATTCGGCCAAGGTTACTACAAAGACATCGAGGCTTGATGACGGCCGGCTGAGTTACAGCTTTTCAGTTGTCAATAATTCGGGCTTCGACTTTGACAAATTCTCGTTCAAGATCAAAGTGATCGACAGGACCAACAACGTGGAGATCGGCACTGCGTCCATAAACGCAGGCAAATGGGCAAGCGGAGAGAAGAAAAACTTCAAATCGCGTCTTGCCATACCTGAAGGCGTAAAGAACCTGTCGTTTGTAATGTATGCCAACTCGCTCGATTATGAGGCAATGCCGGCGGATGGCGCAGCTCCTGTCGTAAGGGAAGCCCCTGGATCGTTTAAGGATCTGGGAGACATCCTGACAGGCGCTGACGGAAGCGGCGGCGTTTTTGGCGAACTTTTCGGCACGGGCGGGATGCCTGATTCAGGTGGCAAAACAGTAACGACAAAGACTACAACCACAAGAAACGCCAACGGCACTACTACCACAAAAACAACTACTACAACAACTACCAGAAAGTCTGGTTCCGGTACGGTAAATACTGCTCAACGCAGACCGCAGTCAGGTACTGCGACCCAGACCGGAAGCTTCACGGAGCGCCGCAACGAGAAGAAACTCAACAAGAAGAGACTCGGTAAATCAGGCTGGACTGTTGCGTCGCTGATAACGGGAATCATGTTCCTTATGGCGGCCGCCGGATCTACAGATTCTCCTGAATTCAGGCTCGGAGTCGGTATTGTGGGAGTAATAATGATCGCAGCAGCCGGTATTTCAAAACTGATTATGAGCTCAAAAGCCAAGAGAATCAGAATGTACGAGGCTAAGGTCAACAAGAACGGAAACACATCTATCGACGAACTCGCAGCATATGTCGGAAAGCCTTTCAACAAGGTGGCTGATGAACTCCAGGCGATGATAGCCGACGGTTTCTTCCCGCAGGCTTATGTAGACATTAACAACCGTATGCTCGTCATGACCAGAAACGGGGTGCCTATCGAATCGGTTGAAAGATCGGCGGCCGAGGTGAAGGCAGCGAAGCGCAAAAAGACGCGTGACGGCGGAGCCCCTGAGACTCTTGATGACCTCATCATCATGACCGATGATCCTGAGCTCAAGAGCAAGCTCAAGGCTCTCAGAACTGTCACCAAAAATATAGATAAGAGAGTTGAAGAAGTTCCGGAACTCGAAAATCAGGTCAAGGACTTCAGAGAAAAATACTATCCTGAGGTCGTACGTCTGACTGATGACTATAACGAAAAGATAGCAGACATGGGCAAGCTCAGCGCAGAGCTGCCTAAGGAAGAAGTCACAACGGATTCTTCGGGATCACCGGTACTCAATACCAACCCGAATTATCTGCAGGAGCAGGCTGATGAAATCAAGGTGCAGCTTATAAGTCTCATCGACTCAGTCACTGAGGCATCGGAAAACCTGCTTGAAAAACTCCATGAAGACGACATCATGGACATCACTACGGATATCAAAATGCTGCAGACTACGCTTGCGAGCAAGGGCCTGCTGGATTCAGATTTCGACATCTAATAGTTATTAAAGGAGGAGAAGATGGCAGATTTTGAACTTACACCTGAAGCTGTAGTTGAAGCAGCAGAGAAACAGGCAGTTGATCTTGAAGCAGGAGTACAGGAAGTTGCGGCACAGGCTGCTGCTCTCGACATGTCCCAGGCTTTCGATTTCGCACCTGAATTCGCACCTGAAGAAGAAAAGAAGGAAGATCCGCTTGCAAAGTTCACACCTGATGAGCAGAGACAGATCAAAGCGGTTGCAGATAAGATCGATATCACAGACAGCAACGCAGTACTGAGCTACGGCGCAAGCGCACAGCGCAAGGTTTCGGATTTCGCTGATGGAGCTCTCCAGAGTGTCAGAACAAAAGACATGGGAGAGACCGGACAGGTGCTGACATCACTTCTCGTTGAGCTCAAGTCAAACGGCGAAGAGAAAAAGAGCTTCTTCGGAAAGCTGTTCGGGAGTGCGGAGAGAAACTTCGAAAAAATGAAAACTCAGTACTCCACAACCGAGGCCAACATCGACAGGATCGTAAAGCTGCTCGAAGAGCACGAGGAACAGCTCCTCAAGGACATCGTTCAGCTCGACAGACTCTATGACAAGAACAAACTTTACTTCAAGGAAGTTTCGATGTATATCGAGGCCGGCAAGCTCGCTCTTGAGAAGGCAAAGAACGAAACTCTCCCTGAGCTCGAGGCTAAGGCAAGAGAGACCGGTTCAGTAGAGGATGCACAGGCAGCTCAGGATTACGCTGACATGATCACAAGATTCGAGAAGAAGATCTACGATCTTGAGCTCTCCAGAACAGTATGCCTGCAGTCGGCACCGGAGATCAGAATGGTACAGAACTCAGACACCATCATGTCCGAGAAGATCCGCTCCACTATCGTAAATGTCATTCCTATGTGGAAGACACAGATGGTGCTGGCACTCAACAACTATCATACACAGAAGGCTATCGAGGCTCAGCAGGCAGTCACAGAAGCTACCAACGAGATGCTCAAGAAGAATGCCGAGGCTCTGCACCAGAACACTGTTGACACAGCGAAGGCAAGCGAGAGAGGAATCGTTGATATCGAGACACTGCAGCACACCAACCAGGAGCTGATCACAGCGATCGACGAGATCATCCAGATCCAGGAGGAAGGCAAGGTTGCAAGAGCAGAGGCCGAGAAGGAGCTCGCAAGAATCGAGCAGGAACTCAAGGACAAGATGCTCGGTATCGCTGCCAACGCCAGATGGACAGGCGAGGACATCGCAGCAAGAACTGATCAGAAATAAGGAATGGCAAAAGAAAGTCAAAATAATAAAAATACAAGGGGGAGGAGCCGGCAGAGGCCGGCTCTTGCTCTATTACTCATAGTCCTAATTGCGGCTGCGTTCTTTATAATGTCTGACGCGCCTCTTGTGAAAAGTGCAAGGGATGCCCTGATGCAGAAGCTCGGATACGAGGCCATCGATCAGAGCGATCAGAGCGGAACAGGCGAGACCGGCGACTCCGGTGCTGAGAGCAGCGGCACGCAGCTATCAGAATGGGACGAGGCTGATGCCATCGATGCTGCAGCACTGCCGGAATACAACGGGCAGCACTATGTGAAGGTGAATGGCGGAGTGCCTGCGTTTCCGGATGATGTTTACGAGAGGGCAGGGCTGAGCAAGGACGGATCGGGAGGAGTGACCCCTTTCGAGTACTACGGAAGCCTTGATGATCTGGGCAGATGCACGTATGCCTACGGATGCCTCGGAGATGAGACCATGCCGCCTGAAGGGCAGGATCGGGGAGACATTTCATCTGTGCATCCATCGGGATGGGCCAAGGCCCAGAACTGGGAGCGCTGCCACCTTATTGCCTGGGCTCTTTCGGCTGAGAATGCTAACCCGTCGAATCTTGTAACGGGTACTCATTATCTCAACTATGACGGAATGAGACCCCTCGAGGAGGAAGTCGAGCACTACATCTGGAACACCGGCAATCACGTGCTTTACATGGCTAAACCTTGGTTCAAAGACGATGAACTCGTGCCGCGGGGTGTTCAGATGATTGCGCAGTCGGTAGAGGATAAGGGCAAGGGCATTTCGTTTAACGTGTATTGCTTCAACGTGACGCCTGACGCAGAGATAGATTATAAAACAGGAATCGTTACGACTTCAGAACAGGCTGTACAGGACGCAAGAACTTATGTTATAAATACACGATCAGGAGTCTTCCATTATCCGACCTGCGACGGTGTAAAGGAGATGTCGGAGCACAACAAGAAGACAGTTACTGCAACGCGTACAGAACTGACATCCCAGGGATATACACCATGTGGTGCCTGTGAACCATAAACTATTACACAAAGCAAAGGAGCATTTACCATGCGTACGATCACATCTATCAAAACATCACTGGCTGCAGGCAGCTATGACATGATACTGGAAAAACTCTACTGCCGTCCTGTTGACATGCTGGGACCTTACAGAGACAGGATAGTCAGAGTCCTCGACGGGTTCATGAAAGAATTCGATGCTGCACCGGATACAGAAGTTTCAATATACAGTGCGCCGGGACGTACCGAGATCGGCGGAAACCATACGGATCACCAGCGAGGCAAGGTCCTCACGGGATCCGTGGACCTCGATGCAATAGCCTGCGCTGCGCCTAACGGAAGCAGCGTAGCACGCATCTACTCGGAAGGCTACGGCCTTACGACTGTGGATATCAGCAATCTTGAGCCTGTAAAGGAAGAGGAGAATACGACAAAGGCTATTATCCGGGGAACTCTTGCTGCCATAGCATCGAGAGGTTGCGAAGTCAAAGGATTTGATGCCTATGTCACCTCTGATGTGCCGGGAGGTTCAGGACTCTCGTCATCTGCATGCTTTGAGGTTCTCATAGGAGTTACAGTCAACGGACTTTTCTGCGCCAATGCTATTCCTTTGGCAGAGATCGCAAAGATAGGCCAGTATGCAGAGAATGTATACTTCGGAAAGCCGTCCGGTCTGCTCGACCAGATGGGCTGCGCGCTTGGCGGTATAGTGGCGATCGACTTCCAGGATAAAGAAAATCCGCAGTATCACGCAGTCGACTTTGACTTCGCATCAGCAGGCTACGCACTGTGCATTATAGACACAGGTGCTGATCATGCTGACCTTACCGGTGATTATGCAGCCGTACCAGCAGAGATGAAGTCAGTCGCAAAAGCTTTCGGAAAGGAAGTCCTTTGCGAAGTTGATGAGACTGAGTTCTACGGATCCATCGCTAAGCTCAGAGAGAAGCTGGGAGACCGTGCCGTGATGCGCGCTATACATTACTTTACAGACTGCCACCGCGTTGAACAGCAGGTGGAAGCTCTTGAAAAGCACGAATTCGATAAATTCCTGAGACTGGTGAGCAGCTCGGGGCATTCATCATATATGTATCTGCAGAACGTAGCGACTTACAGAGACCCTGCAGACCAGCCGGTCGCACTTGCGCTCGCTATGGCAGGCTACTATCTGAAAAGCCGCGGCGCACGCAGAGTGCATGGCGGAGGATTCGCAGGTACCATACAGGCGTTTGTGCCGCTTGACCTCGTAGAGGAATTCAAAGCAGGAATGGACTCTGTGCTCGGTGAAGGCGCTTGCAGAGTTACCTACATACGCCCTGTAGGTGGATGCACAGTTATTGATTGAATTAAGTCAGCGAACAGTAACATTCATGAGACTAAAAAGGAAGGATACAATACATGGAACTTGTTATTTCCCAACTTATTGAATACGCAGTCAGAAAAGGCTGGATAGAGGACTCTGACAGGGTATGGGCATCAAACAGGATACTCGAAGCTCTGCAGGCTGATGGGTTTGGCGGTCTTGTGCCGGCAGACGGAGAGCTTCCGCCTATTCAGGAGATCCTCGATTGCCTGTGCAGATATGCATTTGAGCATGGAGTAATTGACGGTGATTCAGCCACCTATTTTGATTTATTTGATACAAAACTGATGGGACTTCTGATTCCGAGACCGTCCGAGATCATCGAAGAATTTTACGGAAGATACGAATCTTCCCCTAAAGAGGCAACCGATTGGTACTATGAATTCTCCGGAGATACAAACTACATAAGACGCGACCGTATCGCAAAGGACCGCAAATGGACGGTTGATACCGAGTATGGAACTATTGACATAACTATCAACCTCTCCAAGCCTGAGAAAGACCCTAAGGCAATAGCTGCTGCCGGCAAGGCGAAAGCTTCGGGATACCCGAAATGCCTGCTGTGCGCAGAGAATGAGGGCTACGCGGGCAGACTGGATCATCCGGCAAGGCAAAATCACAGGGTTATTCCGATCAGCATAGGGGGTAAGGATTTCTTCCTGCAGTACAGCCCGTATGTCTACTATAACGAGCACTGCATAGTCTTCAATAAGGAGCATATTCCTATGCATATAGACAGGCAGGCATTTACAAACCTGCTGGATTTTGTGACGCTGTTCCCGCACTACTTTATTGGATCAAATGCCGATCTTCCTATAGTTGGAGGCAGTGTGCTGAGTCACGACCACTATCAGGGCGGCAACTATGAGTTCGCGATGGCTCGTGCCGGCGTCGAAAAGGAGTTTTCCGTACCGGGCTTTGAAGATGTTAAAGCCGGTATCGTGAAATGGCCGATGTCAGTCATCAGGATAAGCTCTAAGGACAAGGAAAGACTGACAGATCTTGCTGTTCTCATACTGGATAAGTGGCGTGCATATGATGACGAATCTGCTTTCATCTTCCATGAGACCGAGGGTGAGCAGCATTCAACGTTAACTCCGATAGCACGCAGAAGGGGCGAGGCTTACGAGATGGACCTCGTGCTTCGCAACAATATAACGACAGAAGAGAATCCTCTCGGAGTCTTCCATCCGCATGCCGACAAGCATCACATCAAGAAAGAGAACATAGGTCTTATCGAGGTCATGGGGCTGGCTGTACTGCCTGCACGCCTTAAGGGTGAGCTGGAGGCAGGGCGCCTCACCGAGGAGGAGATCGGTAAAGTGTTTGCGGCGGTCCTCGAAGACGCAGGAGTTTTCAAGAGAACAGATGAGGGAATGGCAGCGTTCGAACGTTTTATCATTGAGTTGGGAAAGTAAGATGAGCAAAGATCCTCTTTTTAGGAAAAGAGTAATAATGTGTGTGGTCGGAGTCGTGCTCTCCGGAGTTGCAGTAAGCTTCTTCAAATCGGCCGTGTTCGGCGTGGACCCGTTTCAGGCTTTCATGAGTGGACTTGACGCACTGATTCCCATAAAGTACGGTACTCTTTACGTACTGGTAAATGCCGTACTGCTCGTCTTCAGCCTTGTGTTTGATAAAGCCCGCATAGGGCTTGGAACGCTGATAAATCTGTTTCTGCTTGGCTACATAGTGCAGTTTGGCGTCGATATCTTAGCCGCGGCAATACCCGGACCTTCACTCGCGGTCAGGGTCGCATATCTTCTGATAGGGGTGCTTACAGCATGCGTCGCAGCATCGATGTATTTTACTGCAAATATGGGCGTTTCGACTTACGACGCCATAGCCCTGATAATAACAGAAACCTGGCATAAGGGTGTTTTCAAGTATGTGCGTATTATGACTGATTTCACCTGTGTTGCCCTGGGCGTTGCACTGTTTCTGCTTTCAGGACAGGAAGCATCAGGGCTTAAAGCTGTGATCGGAATAGGTACGATCATTTCAGCTTTCATGATGGGGCCGATGATAGACTGGTTTAATATACATCTGTTTGGGCCGATGCTGAAATAAACTTAGAACTAAAAAGGATCCGTCACACTATCACAGCGAGACGGATCCTTTTTTAGTACATTGCTTTATGGGCGAAACGTTATGTGTTTAAGAATATTCCGGCATCCAGCTTCCGTGAGCCTCGATCATTTCGTCACACATAGCGACGATATCATCGATTGACAGCTCGGCAGATGCATGCGGATCCAGCATGACAGCGCGGTAGACATCCTCTTTTTTACGGGTGCGTGCCGCTTCGATGGTCATAAGCTGTACGTTGATATTGGTGCGGTTCAGCGCAGCGCACTGCTCCGGAAGATCACCGATTACTGTAGGCTGTATTCCGTTGCGGTCCACAAGACATGGCACTTCTACACAGGCATTGTGCGGAAGATTTGTGATCAGTCCGTTGTTCAGAACGTTTCCTCCGATCTTTGCAGGCTTATCAGTCTCCATTGCTTCGATGATGTAGCTTGCGTACTCTCTCGATCTTTCGTGCTTGAGTGTAGGATCCTGTGTAAGCTCGCGCCCGCGCTTTTTCCACTCCTCTATCTGATAAATGCATCTGCGTGGATATTCATCCAGAGGTATATTGAACCGGCTTATCAGTTCAGGATAATTCTTCTTGATGAAATACGGCATATACTCAGCGTTATGCTCACTTGATTCCGTGATGTAGTATCCAAAGCGAAGCATCATTTCGAGGCGCACCATGTCTCCGTGAAGCCCTTTTTCTTTGTACAGGTCGTATTCCTCTTTAAGCCGTTCGATCGAATGCCCCGGCAGAGGCTCACCGTTGGACATTGCTTTCAGGCGATCCTCCCAGCTGCCGATGTCGAGCCTGCCCTCGTTATAGAGCTTTGCTCTTCGTTTTATTTCAGGATAGAGATCCACTCCGTCGCGGGTGCATTCCAGAAGCCATGCCTGATGGTTGATCCCTGCTATTTTACACTGAACCTTATCATCGTATCCCATGCCAAGCTCATTTAGAAGTGTCGGAGCACATACCTGAACGCTGTGGCATAAGCCTACTGTTTTGATGCCGGTCATCGTAAGCATGGCTCCGGTGAGCATGGCCATAGGATTTGTGTAATTCAGGAGCCATGCATCCGGACATACATCCTCCATGTCATGAGCAAAATCCAGCATTACAGGTATCGTACGAAGTGCACGGAACACACCGCCTACGCCCAATGTATCGGCGATAGTCTGACGCAGACCATACTTTTTCGGAATCTCAAAATCTGTGATAGTGCATGGATCATATCCGCCAACCTGAATGGCATTGACAACATAGCCGGCTCCGCGGAGAGCATCTCTGCGGTTTTCCACGCCGAGGTATTTCTCGATTTTTGCCTTGCTGCCATTGTTGCGGTTTATCGCTTCAAGCATTGAAGCGGATTCTTCAAGCCGAACTTTATCGATGTCATAAAGAGCTATTGTGCTCTTTTCAAGAGCAGGGGTCATCATGCAGTCGCCAAGGACGTTTTTTGCAAAAACCGTAGACCCGGCTCCCATAAAAGTTATCTTTGCCATGTATGATATCTCCTATTTTTTTTAATGCGTTGCTGGTGGCAGTTTCTTAAACTCTTTTGAAATAGTATTGGAAAGATGAGTAGTCAGAGACTTCACGCGGAACAGGAATCCCGGCATTCATCAACGCGGCTCCGGACAGTGTGAGATCTAACAGATTTACGTGGTACATTCCGTCCGGGTCCAGACCTTTTGCCTTCACATATTCCTGCGGACCATTCACGGTCAGCCTTGTGATGACTACTGTCAGCAGTGCTTCAGACTTGTCTTTAGATACCGACTGCCATGCTTCGAAGTTACCGTGCCTGAACGGATTGGTCAGGCGGTAATAGTCTCCGGAGAAAATCAGTGAGCTGTATTTCTTAAATATTCCGCTCTGCCTTTTGCATTCAGCAAGATCTTCCTTACTCAGTTTTGTAGCATCAAGCTCGTAGCCGAATGTGCCGCACATCGCAACAGCGGCTCTGGTCGACATTGGGATCTTCTGATCTGCATTAGACACGTGTGCGCCCATGGAGCAGACCGGGTAGAGGAACGAGGTTCCATAGTGCAGTTTTATGTTGTCGAGCGGTCTTGTATTATCCGACATCCAGTACTGAGGGAAGTATGTGAGCATAGCCGGATCATAGCGTCCGCCTCCTCCGGAGCATCCCTCAAACAGGATATCCGGATGAGTTTTGATTATGCCGTCCATGATACGGTACAGGCCCATTACATACCGGTGATACACTTCGCCCTGACGGTCTGAAGGAAGCTCGTTGGAGAAGACATCCGTTACAGAACGATTGATGTCCCACTTCACATAAGCGATGTTAGCGCTGTCGAGTATTGCATTGACCGAAGAGATCAGGTAGTCCTGAACGTCTTCTCTGGTAATGTCGAGCACGAGCTGATTCCGGCTGCGTATAGCACGCCTTCCCGGTATAGCCATGACCCAGTCGGGATGCGCTCTGAAAAGATCGGAGTCTTCGCTCACCATCTCAGGCTCAAACCAGATTCCGAATTTGAGACCTATGTCGTTTACCTGCTTAACAAGGTTGTCCAGACCGCAGCGTATCTTATCGGTGTTAACGAACCAGTCGCCGAGTCCTGCGTTGTCATCAGTTCTTTTGCCGAACCATCCATCGTCCATCACCAGAAGCTCAACACCCATTTGCTTTGCTGCTTTGGCAATTTCTATGAGCTTCCTGTCATCAAAATCGAAGAAGGCAGCTTCCCAGGTGTTGATAGGGATAGGGCGTCTTTTGCGGACAAACTTGCTCTCACACATACGCTGCCTGAAAAAGTCGTGATAGAGGTGGCTGAGTCCGGTAAATCCGTTTTCAGAGAATGCCATGATCACTTCAGGTGCCTCAAATGACTCTCCCGGCTCCAGACGGTAATCAAACTGCTTTCTGCTGATACCCATCAGGAGACGGACCTGATCATATTGGTCGAGTTCTGCCTCTGCCAGGAAATTTCCTGAATACACAAGCGCTGCACCATAACAGATGCCGTGGTCTTCGGTTGCTCCTTTTTCGCAAAGGACCAAAAACGGATTCTGCTGGTGAGATGAACTGCCGCGCCCTGAAGAAATAGTGTGGACGTGGTGCGTCAATGCTTGTCTTTCTACCTGGCGCTCCTGTCCATAGCGTCCGGGCAGGTTGATCAATTCCAGATCGGAGCCGTTCAGGAAGTCAAGACACATTGATGAGATCTTTTTGAGGCGGATGCTGCCGCTTCCGGCATTGATGACCCTGACCGCTCTGGTAATGATGTCAAAATCCTCGTATACGGAATAGTAAAGAACGACCTGAACATGAGTTACAGCGTCCTCCAGTACCACTTCAAGAGTATCGACTTTATCGCTCTTCCTTGCAAAACTTGAAGGAAGGGTATTGAGCGTGTATTTGCCCTTATATATGTCAAAGGACTTTACGCGCCCGTTAAATGAATAACTTCCATCAGAGTTGACAGCTTCTATGGAAGGGATGCGGAAATCACCCTGCTGCTGTGTTGTAAATTCCTGAGGCTGCGCATCAAGCGAGAATGTGCGGTCCTGATGTGTGTCATAAGGATTGCCCGAAAAACCACGGTCATACTGTTTGATCTGATAGGACAGGTCCTTGTCTGCTATCTGAGGTCCGTAATAAAGATGAAGAAGATAATCAGCTCTGCCGATCTTCATCTGGTAAGATGAGTTTCTGGTTTTTAAGGTAATTGTTTTTTCCGTTTCACGATAGATAATAGCCATGTTGAAGTCTTCTCCTGTCGGGTCGTTTTAAGCAATACTATTTTCAAGATAAGATACAATAAAACGTTTTAAACGGGAACCCAAAATGATGTTGTTTATATAAAAAACAAGAATGTATTTTGCTTGAATCCCATCAAAGAACAATACGCAAAAAGTTGCGGCAATGTAATTATATGGTTACTTGTCGCATTTTTCACTATATTGAGAAAATTGCATACCGTATAGTATAATAAAACAAATGAAAAATGGCAATTTCAAGTCTGCGCGCAGCTATGTTTCGTGACAGAGAGGATAGGGATTTCCATATAATGTCAAACACGGTAGGATTCACACATACAAAAAAATACATGTGCCTGGAAGACCTTGAACAGCTATACGATCTTAAAATAGCCAGTCCTCTTCAATTGTCGTATTGTGGGCAGGAAAAATGCGATCCGGGAGCATCATTCGGGCCATATATCCGTAATAATTATGTGATTCATGTAATTACTGCGGGCAAAGGTATCTATAAGATCGGAGACAGGGAATTCCGACTCGGAGCAGGCGAAATGTTTGTTATTTATCCCGGCGATACGACTTATTATGAGGCGGATCGTGATGATCCATGGTCATATATGTGGATCGGCTTCAACGGGCTCAGGGCAAAAACCGTTGTGGAAGCAATAGGATTTACAAAGGAAAAACCTGTACTCGATGCAGGAGATGTGTCAGGTATTCGTGATTCGATAGATCGCATGCTCAAAGCGAGGCAGCTGAACTATATCGATGCAATGAGGCGCATGTCTGCTCTGTATGAGACTCTTGCGATAATGATGGAACTGAATGAGTATGAAAATACCCATGCCCAGCACACCAATGTAAAATATGTCAATATGGCAATTGACTGTATAGCTTCCGGATACAGTGAAAACATTAAAATATCCGAAATTGCGTCTAAAGTAGGTATAAACCGGAGTTATCTCACCAGTATTTTCAAACAGCAGATGAATATGTCGCCGCAGGAGTACCTGATAAGCTTCAGAATCGAAAAAGCAGCTGAGTTACTAAGGACAACAGCTGATCCAATAGGGAGTATAGCAGCCGCAGTGGGATACTCCGATCCTCTTACATTCTCAAAAGCTTTCCGCAAAAAAACCAACATGACGCCTACAGAATACAGAAAAATGAGCGTAGAGCTTCAGCTGGCAAGTTCAAAGGGCGGTTATACGGGCTCATTCAGACTTTAGCCCTCAACTTTTTAACTCACATTAGACTAATAAAGTCTGACATTTCTCCATACTATATTCCGTTGGCAAACTGTAAAATTTTTCCAGTGAGCATAATAACTACATTATGTTTTTTTGCAATTTTTAGGAGGAATAGATATGAAGTTTAAAAGTTTTCTCGTAGCTATGCTGTGCGTGGCAATGATCGGGATGTTCGCTGCATGCGGCGGCGGTGGCGGCGAGTCTGCTGATACATCATCTGGCGATGCATCGGGCGCTATCACCATCAACATCTGGGACGCTAATCAGCAGGCAGGAATCCAGG
The DNA here is from genome assembly GCA_045220485.1 of Anaerovoracaceae bacterium. GTDB lineage: Bacteria > Bacillota > Clostridia > Peptostreptococcales > Anaerovoracaceae > Crickella. The sequence continues at coordinate 26,320 of JBGUVT010000316.1, forward strand.
AAATCTGCAACGACTGGACAGCTCAGGGTAACCCTGAGGTAAAGGTCGAGGTAGTTGACTGGGACAACTATTGGACACTTCTCGAGGCTGGTGCTTCCGGCGGACAGCTTCCGGATGTATTCTGGATGCACTCCGACTATGCGCAGATCTACATGGAGAACGATGTACTGCTCGACCTGACAAGCTACATCGAAAAGGATGGCATTGATCTGGGCATTTACTATCCGGACATCACAGCAATTTATCAGAGTGATGGAAAGACATATGCTCTTCCTAAGGACCACGATACTATCGCTCTGCTGTACAACAAGGCACTCTTCGACGAGGCTGGCGTTGACTATCCTACAGATGACTGGACATACGAGGATATGTACGAAGCTGCTAAGACCATCACTGAGAAAACACCTGATGACACTTATGGCTTCGCATGCAATACATCCAACGACCAGGATGGATGGTACAACTATGTTTACGCATATGGCGGCAACATTGTAAACGCTGAAAAGACTGATACTGCTATCGACTCTGCTGAAGGTAAGGCAGGAATGGAGATGGTTCGTAAGCTGCTCACAGTCGGAACACCTCAGGCTGTAGTTGCTGAGTCCGGAACAGATTCCCTGTTCCAGTCGGGCAAGGTTGCTATGATCACACAGGGTTCATGGATGATCAATGCTTTC
>JBGUVT010000317.1:0-13263 GCA_045220485.1 Anaerovoracaceae bacterium
TGTTTGCCTTGTCGAAGCGCTCTTCTTCCGTTTCTTCTCTTCCGAATGCGCGGATTACCTGTATGCCTGTCAGTATCTCACGGGATACCGCGTTGAGAGCATCAATGAGCGACTGCATTATTCTGAACTTAGGCATCGCTATCACAAACATCGTGCCTGCCATCAGCAGTATCGCTATAACGCCGGTCACAATAACGAAGTTCATGTGGGCATGCGTCTGATATACCTTTATGATCGACCAGGTGCATATGCACGGCGCAAAGAGCATCATACGCAGCATCATTGTAGAGGTCATCTGAACCTGCTGAATATCGTTAGTGGCGCGTGTTATAAGCGAGGATGTCCGGAATTCGTTCATCTCCGCATTTGAGAACGACATGACGTTAGCAAAAAGGCGTGATCTGAGATCGCGTCCTATGCTGGCTCCGACTCTTGCTGCGAGGAGTGAAATCAGAGTAGTGAATATCATTACAGTGACAGACATCAGAAGCATCAAACCGCCGCATCTGAACATGAATGAATTCTGAATGGCAAGCAGATCAAGACCCGCTTCCTGATCACAGTCCCCTGCATAGGCAATTCCCATGGCAAGCATATTGCTGTTCATCCCGCTGCTCTCCGGATCGTTCTCTTCACCGCCTGCTGAAGCCTCTGCTTCGGACAGGGTCTCCCCGTTCTTTTCTGCATAACGCCTTACAAGCGGAGTGAGCAATGCTTCATCGAGTTCATCCAGCTCTTCTTCTGACATTTCCCGCCTGTGATAAACCTCACCGGAATCTGCGATCACAATTCCGAACGCATCGTCCCAAAGAGCGCGCTGATCTTCTGTCATAAGTGCTTCAGCTGCCTTGAACTCCTCTCCTGTTATCGCTTCAGGCACTATATGTTCTATTCCCCTGTTCTGGATTCCCGTATCGATAAGAGCCTGTGTGTACTGAGGCAAATTCATCTCACAAAAAGCCTGTCCTGCCATAAGAAGCAGAACAAGCAACGCGGTCCATTTATAAGGTATAAGTGTTCTGAAGAGATTCTTCATTTATCAGTCGTATTTTGAAGTCCTTGTTTCATCTATGCTGCCTGCGCAGCCCAGAGCATGCACTATATCGTCGAGGCATCTGACCTCTATCACATTGTCACGGTCAAGCTGCCTGCAGAAGCCCTGATCCCTCATGTCATCAAGGAATGTGAAGAGGCGGTCGTAATAACCGTTTACATTGTAGATCATCACAGGCTTGTTGACCTTGCCGAGAAGGCCGAGGCGTTTGTAAGTCATGACTTCGGTAATTTCATCGAGAGTGCCCATCCCTCCCGGAAGAGCAATGAAAGCGTCTCCGTTTTCGATCATCCAGTTTCTTCTTGTTGACATATCATCTGAGATAACGACTTCCGCAAGGTCATCGCGTGTCTCCTCTGCCAAAACAAAGAACTGCGGCGTGACTCCTATCGCCGCGCCGCCGCCTTCGATCAGAGCATCCGAAATGGCACCCATCATACCGGAGTTGCCCGCTCCGTAGACAAGTGTGTGACCTTCTGAAGCCATCCATGCGCCGAGTTCCCTGGCACGCGCGATATATTCAGGATCCATTCCTTCCGCTGCTCCGCAGTATACTGTTATATTCATTTACATCACCGATCTGGCCTGCATGTCTTTAAGAACTGTTTCTCCGGAGTCTTCCTTGTCCCATTCAGGGTCATAGAAGAGATTGAGTCTGAGCTTGTTGGATATCTCCCTGAGAAGCTTGCATCCTGCTATGCTGTTGCCCTGTGCATCAAGTGCAGGTCCGAACACACCTATTCCTGCACGTTTGTCGGAGACTGAGAGCAGTCCTCCGCCGACGCCGGACTTTGTAGGGATACCGACCTTAATAGCGAATGTTCCCGATCCGTCATACATACCGCATGTAAGCATAAGAGTCTTGGCGATACGCGCCGTACGTGATGACATATATCTCTTTCCGTCTATACTGCATACACCGTCATTTGCAAGTTTCTTGCCCAGATTGGCAAGTGATTCGGCAGTAACATTCATCGAGCACATTTTTGTGTAGAATCTCAGAGTATCTTCTACATCTGTAGTAATAATGCCCTTGCTCTCGAGCAGATATGCGATGGAGCGGTTACGGGAGCATGTTTTCATTTCTGAATCGAAAACAGCCTCGTTCAGCTCTATGCCCATGTCCGAGCACACGTTTCTGGTATATCTGATCATGTCCTGGAAAGAAACCTCCGGCAGAAGAAGCCCGCACACAGCAAGCGCTCCAGAGTTGATCAGCGGATTGTAAGGTTTTGAGTTGCTGACATCGAGCTCCACGAGGGAGTCAAAAGCTTCTCCCGAAGGCTCCATACCTACTTTTTTGAAAACGGCCTTGAGCCCGCATACTTCAAGAGCAACTATGAGCATGATTACTTTTGAAACAGACTGTATTGTAAATCTTGTATCATAATCGCCGAGACAGATTTTTTCACCCTTGAGAGGATACAGGCAGATACCGAGCTGATGCGGGTCCATTTTTCCCAGTTCAGGAATATATGTTGCTACAGCGCCCTTAGGGATCTCCTCTCTGGCAAGGTTCATAGCTTTATCGATTATCTCTGCAGCCCTTTTTGTCTCTATCAGCTGGTAATGCTTGTCAATGACAGGTTCCATCGTCATCGTTTCTTTTGCATCCAGCTTTTCTTTTGTATTATCAGCCATATTGACCTCCCTGTGTTACTTTAGCCGCGCCCTGTAGGAAGCAGTCAGCAACGCTTGATGATATCAGATTATAGTTAATTAATTGTACATCAAATGCGCTGTTTATGAAAGATACGCGCACATTAATCCCCTGGCCGGGGTTAACTTTTCACATCTCTTTTGCTACAATGCAAAGTACCATATAAAAGAATCCGGGGAGGCTGAAATGTCAGATAATCACGAACACGGTCACACTCATTCACATGAGCATTTTCATGAGCATACGCATGTAGATGAGTCCGGGCACGAATACACGCATACACATATCCACGGTGATGGATCTCATCATCACGAACATGGTCACGTTCATTCACCTGCACACACAAAAGCTGTACTGAACAGAATGAGCCGCATAATCGGTCACATGGAATCCACAAAGCGCATGGTAGAGGATGGCCGTGACTGTTCCGAGGTGCTGATCCAGCTCTCTGCAATCGAATCAGCTATAAAGTCTGTCAGCCGTGTGATCCTTAAAGAGCACATGTCTACCTGCATCATAGATGCTGTCAAGAAGGACGATCTGGATGCCATTGAAGAGCTCAACAAGGCGATCGACAAGTTCATCAGGTAGCAATTTCTTTCTCATATACAGAAAAACGGAGCATCATAGCGATGCTCCGTTTTGGTTTTTGTTGTCTTTCAGCCTATTTGTAAGCTGCTGCAAGCTCCTCTGCCAGTGCCTCAAGCTGTGCCCTGCTGTCATCATTAAGTGCAGAAACGATCTTTACATCGTTCTCGCAGTATATCATGTTTTTGCAGCCTTCGAGCATGCCCTTCATAACCTTTGCAGCCTGCGGCGCCCATGATCCGTTCTCGATGAAGGCAAGTCTCTTGTTTTGATAGTTGCGCTCAGTCAGCGACTCGATAAACTCTCTCATGAACGGGAAGATGCCGTTGTTGAAAGTCGTAGTAGCAAATACGACTGTATCGTATCTGAATGCGTCCTCAACTGCTTCAGCGATGTCATCCCTGGCGAGGTCTGTTACCTCGACTTCAGGTACACCTTTTTCCTCAAGCTTTTCAGCAAGAAGCTCGACTGCCTTCTTTGTATTTCCATATACGGAAGTGTAAGCGATCACAACGCCCTGCGACTCGGACTCATACTTCGACCATGTATCGTAAAGGCCGATATAATATCCGAGATCAGATACCAGAACAGGTCCGTGAAGCGCGCAGATTATCTCTATATCGAGCTTGGCAGCCTTTTTGAGGACAGCCTGCACCTGCGGACCGTACTTTCCGACGATACCGAAGTAGTAACGCCTTGCCTCACAAGCCCAGTCATCGTCTTCTTCGCTGGTTTCGCCGATCACGTCAAGTGCTCCGAATCTTCCGAAGCCGTCTGCCGAGAACAGGACCTTATCTGTTGAGTCGTAGGTCATGATAACTTCAGGCCAGTGCACCATCGGTGCTGCAATGAAGTTCAGTACATGTCCGCCGAGGTCGAGAGTGTCGCCTTCCTTTACAACGACTCTTCTGTCCGCAAAATCTTCGCCTTCGAAGAAGTTTGCTATCATTGTGAATGCCTTCTGCGATGAGACGATCTTTGCCTCAGGGAATGCATTCATGAATCCCATGATCGATCCTGAATGGTCAGGCTCCATGTGCTGGATCACCAGGTAGTCAGGAGCTCCTGCAGCTTCCTTTACCTTGCCGATCCACTCATCTGTGAAATGAGCGTCAACGGAATCCATAACGGCGGTCTTTTCGCCTTTTACGACATATGAATTGTAAGCCATTCCATCAGGAACGATATAGTGGCCCTCAAAGAGGTCGATGTCGTGATCATTGACACCGACGTACAGGATATCATTTGTAATCTTCATTCTTGAATTATCTCCTTGGTTTAATTATTCTGCTTTCCAGAGTGAGTGCAGGTTGCAGTATGCATATACAGCCTCTACCTCATCGCCGTCGCAGATCTTGAAGCATGCAGCAGGAGCCTCTCCCGGATTGAGAGCTTTTCTCTGATTGCCCTGCTTTGTCTTAAGTGCGATCCATTCGATGTAGTGCTCAGGAATCATCGGATGCTCTACCGATCCAACCTTTACCTCTACTACGTCACCCTTGACTTCAAAAGCAGGTACATGCTTTTCTACAGCAGCGTCTGTTGTTCCAGGTACGATCTCCTTCATAGGCTCTCCGCAGCATATTACAGGAACGCCTGTCTTCTTTACGATAGCTACGATCTGTCCGCAATGTGCGCACTGATAAAACTTCATTTCCATAATTATCCTCCCTGTAACAATCACTTTTAATTTATCCTGTTAATTGTAGCATAGCGCGGCAAAACGGGCAATCAGCGGTCCGCTTTTTTGTTGACTGCTATCACTTTAGCGTGGTAAATTAATGTATCAAAATTAAAGAATAACAACGGCTGAAAAAAGCAAACGGAGGAATGCAGAATGAAGACTTTACCTTTCAGATATGAGGTTATGGACGGCAAGGGCGAGCCTATGTTTATAGATTTCAGAAGAGCCACAGTAGATGATCTTGACAAGGTGATAGCTCTTCAGAACGAGATCGTAGAGGCGCTGCCTGATAAAGACCTGTATGCGACTTTCACCAGAGAGGAATCCCTTGGCCAGCTGGAGCACGACATCTGCATGATGGCCGAGTGCGATGGAGAAGTCGCGGGCTATTCCGTCATGATACCTAACGATCCTAACGATCCTGACAATCCGGAGAATTACGGCAAATACTTCAACTACGACAGAGAGCAGCTGGCAAAGACCGTATCCATGGATCTTACGATGGTTGCTCCTAAGTACAGAGGCCGCGGTATTCAGCGTATATTCAACAAGCTGCGCCTTGGTATGGCTGCTGAGATGGGAGCTACCGAAGCTCTGACGACGATATCGCCTGACAATCCATACAGCTACAGGAATTTCCTTGTACTGAACTTCGACATCGTCGATGAAAGAGAACTGTACGGCGGAAAGAGACGTTACATACTCAGGAAAGAATTCTAACGTATAAGGATGACACGAAAAAAGCGGGCGCTTGCCCGCTTTTGTGGTACTTATTTTATTGCTGCCGTAAAGCATACTTTACCTTCTTCATTGAGCGCTCCGATTTCCATGAGCCAGTCTTCCGACGGACGCTTCAAGAACTTTATAGTTTCACCCTCATAGCATTGCAGGTGATACTGAAGATCAAGTTCCGTTATATTCATCTCTGCGATCTGCGCGCAGGTGAAGCAGCCAAGCATAGCCCTCACGTAATTGCCGTTGTTAAAGTGTCCGCCCCTGTCGATATCAACGGAGCGTATCTTATACTCTCCTATCAGCTCAGCATCATCGAATTTTTTGCTGATTCTTGTAAAAGGTATGTCATCGGGCGGTGCAATGCTATAGTCCGAATCAGGATAAATTCCCGCCATAAGAGCAGGCCTGAAATCTTCCCTCTTCAGCAAAGCCCACATGCTCCTGACATAAGCAAGCTGTTCGCCGTCTTTGTTCAGTGCCCAGTCTCTTTCACATACGACTCTTTCCGCCGGCTGTATCCATGTGGTCTCTTCAAGCATCTCCTGAACCAGCGGTCTCTTATTTATTTTTAGCCTGACTTTTGAGACTATCCAGAACAGCCCCTTCTCCTCGAGTTCAAGAGCACCGATACCTATAGTTTTTGCATGATATCCGGCGACATCCTGAAACATATCAAGGAAACCCGTTATGCTGATACGTGAAGTCTCATCGCACATGCTGGGCATCGCCCTGATTGCTTCTGTGTAGCTGCAGTTTACCTTGCTCATATAGCTTACCTCCGGTCTGTGCTGTCAATAAAGTATTTTACAGCACCAACCATTCCCGCATTGTTGCCGAGCGCAGCGGCTTTTACCTGAAGTTCGGCTGCCATGTCAGGAGTTACAGTTTTTAGCACCTTGTCTCGTACCGGCTTTATGAGCAGATCTTTCTGCGCTGAGACGCCGCCACCTATGAGCACAACCGTAGGATCAAATATATGCACCAGTCCTGTTATACCTGCCGCAATCTCATCTGTCCAGCCGTCAAGGATCTCCAGCGCGCTGTCATCACCCGATGACGCAGCTTCAAATATCTCTTTTCCATTCGCCCAGTCTTTTCCTGATGCCAATGCTCTTCTGACCAGAGCTCCGGTCGAAGCAAAAGTCTCATAGTGCGAGCCCCACTTGCCTCCGCCGGTCATAAGCAGATCGGCATGGGTAGGGAAATGACCGATCTCTCCTCCGAAACCGTGAGCGCCTTCAATAAGCCGTCCGCCGGAAACTATACCGCCGCCGACACCGGTGCCCAATACAACGCAGATAACATCCCTGACTCCCCTCGCAGCTCCGATCCAGGCTTCCGCAAGAGCCACACAGTTGCCGTCATTGGCTATGGTTGCCCTGATGCCGTATCTTTCCGAAAGCGGTCCTGCAACGGATGTAAACGACCAGTTAGGTATATTGCCGCCGTTTTCTGCTACACACCCTTTAGTTGTATCGATGCATCCTGCAGCCGAAACGCCTATACCTTCGAAATCACCCGCTTCAAGGCCGGACTCGGCAATAAGGGCATCTATTCCGCGCATCAGGGTTTCCATGACAGTTTCGTTTCCGCTTCTGTCAATAGGTACCTCTCGGCGCATACTGACATTGCCTGCATCATCTACGATACCAAGCTTTATGAACGTTCCGCCGATGTCTGTCCCAAGATATTTTTTACTCATTTTTCACGTCACCTCTAAACAATCTCAAGCATCTCGATAGTAAAGTTGAGCGGCTTTCCTGCCATTTCATGGTTACAGTCGAATGTGATGCTCTCCTCATCCTGGTATGTAACAAGCGCATCGAAAGGTCTTCCGAGCTCATCCTGCAGCATCACCTTATCCCCGGTCTCGATTCCATCGAGCCCCTGTATTGAGGCCTTCGGGACAGTAATGACCATATTCGGATTCGGCATTCCATATGCTTCTTCAGGCTCCAGATGAACGTCAATGATATCGCCTACTGCCATTTCAGCTACGGCTTTGTCGAAGCCTCTTATCATGTCACCGACTCCGCATACAAATTCGAGCGGCATACCACGGTCATATGATGCATCGAACTGCGTTCCATCGTCGAAAGTCCCTCTGTAGTGTACTTTGACCTTTTTGCCTACATTCGTACCTTCGAAGAAATAGAACGGCTCAAATGGCTGGCCGCCTCCGCAGCCCGGGCATCCGGCGCAGTCCTGAGGACTGCAGCCACCCTCTTCAGCATGGTCGTGATCGTGACCATGTCCGTGTTCATGATCATGGTGATCGCAGTTTACTCCTGTGTTCACAAGTTCACCTGCAAGAAATGCGGCTACTGCCTCATCGGTATTGCCTTCTGCTCCTGCGCATACCTCGATGCCTGCTTCAGCAAGCGCATCCTGAGCCCCCTGGCCCATTCCTCCGCAGATCAGCACATCTATATCACAGTCTTTGAGCAGCCATGCCAGCGCCTCGTGGCCGACACCATTAGAGTTCAACACCTCAGCTGAGACTACTCTTCCGTTTTCTACTTCGTAAACTTTGAAATTCTCTGTTCTTCCAAAATGCTGAAAAACATTTCCGTTATCATAAGTGACAGCTATCTTCATCTAAATAATCCTCCGGGTAAAAAATTAAAATCCAAGATTGTCATTGACCAGGATCACGAAGATCCTGTCATCATGCCTTGAGTATCGTGTTATAAGAAACTGGCAGCAGATAGTATCAGACGATTTGCAGTCCATGCATGAACCCGTCGTTGAGCAAGGTGTGTCAAGGCCGAACCTCTGCGCATTTATCGGTGCCGCAACATTGCGCGCCCTCTTCATTGCGCTGTCAACGTCCTTGCAGACTTTGTTCATCCCTACAATAAAGATGACCTTCTTTGGTCCATAGGCAATGGCCGATACCCTGTTTGCGTTGCCGTCAATGTTTACAAGGACGCCGTCTTCAGTCATTGCATTGCAGCTGGCAAGGAACACATCCACATCGTATGCTGCCAGAGCTGCTGCACGCTTATTGTCCGACAAGTCCCTGTCGATAAACTTGTAATTACCGAGCTTCATTGCATCAACAAGGCCGATTTCCCTGGCACTTACACTTCCGCCCATAGTTACTGTGCTTCCGTCAGGGATGAGTTCAAGCGCTATTTTCAGAGCTTCTGCCTTGCTGTGAGCATAATAGCCCTTCATGTTCCTTGACTCAAGGCCTTTTATGATCTTCTGAGAAAGCAGCTCATTTCTCTTTTCGATCATCTCATTCATACTATCCCTCCCTTATTCTATATGACGCTTCTGCGGGTCTCGACATCAACTCTGATGGAATCGCCTGTATCGGCCGCTTTACGCCCTTCTTTACTTGTTTCTTCGTTCAGGCATGGATCGATTTCCTGCTTCTTAACAGGTTTAGCCGATTTGTCGACAGGTGTTGAATCGCCTATCCCCAGGGACTCCGAAACGACGCCGAGTGTTGATACTACTTTGCTGATATCCGTAGGCATGTATATCTTTGTGGCTCTTCCGTCCGCAACATCTCTCAGCGCTTCAAGCCCCTTGAGCCTGAGAACACTTTCGTCGATATGAGCTTCTCTTAGCTTTTCAAGGCCCTGTGCCTGAGCCTCATAGACCAGCCTGATGGATTCAGCTTCACCCTGAGCAAGTGCGATCTTGGCTTCTTTTTCAGCCTCAGCCGCGAGCACTTTAGCTCTCTTGTCACCCTCTGCTCTTGATACTACTGATTCCTGGTGGGCCTGAGCTTCGAGAACTGTCTGGCGTCTCTCTCTTTCAGCCCTCATCTGCTTTGTCATTACTTCTTCTATTGCCGGAGGCGGATCGATGTTTTTAAGCTCAACTCTGTTTACTTTGATTCCCCATGGATCTGTAGCCTCATCGAGTATTGCCTCCATCTGGCTGTTGATGTTTTCTCTTGATGAAAGCGTTGTATCGAGCTCCATTCCACCTATAATACTCCTGAGTGTCGTTGCCGACAGGTTCTGAAGTCCTGCAATAGGATTCTCTACTCCATAAGTGTATTTCTGCGGATCAAAGACTTTAGAGAAAACAACCGAATCGACTTTTACAGATACGTTGTCCTTGGTAATCACAGGCTGAGGAGGAAAGTCAAAAACCTGCTCCTTAAGTGAAATTCTGTTTACGATATTATCTATGACAGGGATCTTCACATGAAGCCCTGCATACCATACGGATTTGAATTTTCCGAGTCTTTCAATAATGTAGGCATGCTCCTGCGGTACGATCCTGATATTTGCCACTATTGCCCATAAAATCAGGACAGCTATCGCGAGATACCACATCTTTGATATTACTGAAGCTACTATTCCTGCTATAGCCAGGATTCCAATAAAAAATGATGAGACAGATGATGCTGACGCAGCCGGGCTTGCAGCAACCGGTCTGCTGATATTTCTTGGTACATTACTCATTTTGTTACCCTCCGTGTTTTTGTTTACAATAGTATAACACCATTCAGCCAATAACTCATCCTTCAAGTCAGTCTTTCAGTTCTTCAAAAGGGAGTAAAAAGCTAGTTTGCGTAAATAATTGGCATAGCCACGGTGTATTATATTTGATACAATAAACATATAAAATATTCATTTCTATATGGGACAGGAAATGGAGAAAAACTATGAAAAAAGGCTGTGAGAAAATAATGCACCGGCTTCTTTGTTATGGTCTGGTTATGGCCATGGTATTTACGCCGGCTTTTTCAGTTTTTGCCTCAGAAGAAGATCCTTCAGAACAAAGTGCTGAAGGTACAGCAGTAACGGAATCCATAACACAGGAGACTCCTCAGGCATATCCCGAAGCTTCTTCTGATAGTGAGGAAACAAACGCTGCAGATACTGCATCCACAGATTCCCCTGAAGTTTCAACTGAAGAAACACAGGAACCCGCTCCCGCGCAGACATCTGAGGCAGGAGAAACGGGAGAAGCAGCCGAAGCAGCAGACGATGCAGAGGCTATAGAAACGCCCGAACAGCAGGTAAATATGGATCCTGTGCAGGCTGAGTCAGTCCCTTCTGTTTCCGTGCCTGCTTTGGACACAGGTCTTAAAAGTACCGCTGAGAGCTCCTCCGCAAAGTCTATCAGAATAGGTGATACTTCTTTCAGTTCCGATGGAAACGAATCGTCCCACTGGTCAGATGGTAAAGGCTGGAAAAACGTTTCCGGTCAATACGTAGCCATGGTGGACTATGATGGCAGAAAGGCAGAGATATCTGCAGAAGAAGGTATTGTGACACTGGCTGTTTCCGGGGTCAACAGGATCGGTGCACTAAAAGGAAACTGTTCCTACAGAATCGCAGGCACCGGTATCGTTCTGATAGACCGCATAGAAATCGGGTCCGGCAATACCATTACTTTGCACCCTAACACTGCTCTCTATAGCGAAGGCAGCGCTGCCGTATTCGTAAAACAGGATGACGACAGCTATAAGCTCATAAACGGTGATGTGACCGGAATACTGGATGATAAGTATTCCCTGGATAATGTGAAGCTGGTGTTGCCGAACGGAACGTCATTAACAGTTGGGGTTCTTGCTGCACGAAAAGAAACCTGGAGCGGTGAGGATACGGATGGACCTGTAACAGATGTCACTTTGTATACTACGGACCTTCCTGTTGATTGTGAAAATCCGGTTCATGACCTCGGTACTGTTGAAATAGAAGAATATGTAGGCAGCGTTATCCTTGGAGAGAACAGCACCCTTACAATCGATGAAGGTGCTTCTGTTCAGCTGAAAAAGATACGAACCGGCTTTTCATATATTGAAGCTGAGCTGGTCGTAAAGGGAGCCCTGAATGTATTAGGCGTTCTGGAAGGTGGATTTATAGACATAAACGACGGCGGCTCTGTCACAGGAAACGGGACTGTCAGGTCCTCGAATATCAAGCTGAATTCCGATGGCAAAATATCGGAGGATCTTCTCCTGGAAAAAAGCGGATTGTCAGTATATGGCGACGAAAGGAGCATTACCCCGCCTAGGCTGCAAGACAGTGCCATATATCTGAAAGGATCCCTGATTGACATACCGGAGCTGACAGCTTCCGGAAAATCATGGGTCGGCCTCAACACTTCTGACACTTTATTATATAGTGTCATGAATATGATCGGCAATATTACACTCGGCTCAGGCAGCACCCTGGATATTGTCTGCAATGATCATCCATATGTTGATAATCAGTATGGACGCTGCAGATATTTAGAAGACGGTCGTCTCATGATATACGGAAATATCACCGGAGGTGCAGTCAATGTACTCGGTGGCTTTGTTGAATACACCGGAAGCAATACAGATAATCTGCCGGTAATCCCGGAACGGGTTAGTTCGGATAGCTCGGTTAGCTTTGCTTCCCGGGTTTATAACAATGTGATTGATACTGATTCCATAGATACTGATTCCATCAATACTGATTCCATTGATAATGATTCCATCAATACTGATTCCATTGATACTGATTCCATCAATATTGATTCCACTGATTTCCCTCTCAGCATGACCAATGCAGTAGCTGCCGGCAGATTGAAAAAAAATGAGATTCCTGTATCCAAGCTCTCTGTTCTGGATGCTTTGGTCTATAACAAGAGCATGGATGTCTATGCCCGGGAATGGATTGTAACAGAACAGGCTGATCTGGCTTCGCTCAAAAGAGACTCTAACCAGACCTATACCTGCGCTTCACTAATGGAGGCTTACAATCTTAAAGGGAAAAACGTATATGGTACTATGAGCGCAGTTGAAATAATAGACTCGCAGCTGCAACGCCAGATCTACTACTTTGATGACCCTCAGGATTTTTACATTGATAATGCCATTATGATTCGAATCCTTGATTGTACAGGGCAAGGCGGGCAAGGCGGTTCAGCAGCAACACACACCAGTGCTTCCCTGACAGGCAGCGGTATTATCGGTGGCCCTGGATCAGGTTCTGTGAAGGCCGGAACAGGTAAAGTTATTTTTGCAGGTACTTCATACATAGAGCCGGATCCTGATCCTTCACCAAAGCCAGATAATAATAACAACAATAATAACAATAATAATAATAACAACAATAACAATAATAATAATAACAATAATAACAATAATAACAACAATAATAACAAAGCAGCCAGAACAAACGCCGTAAAAGTTTCTGCAGGAAAAGCCGCAGGGCTTGTTGTTACAGTTTCTCTCCTTGAAACAGGTACTGAAGCACCATCTGAAGTGAGTCCGCAGACACCGCAAGTATGGCATCTCGGAGTAACAAATGAAGGAGTTCCTGTTACGGATCTGAACGGAAATCCTGTAAGTGTAATATTCCCGTTCACAGCCCCTGAGTCCTGGGGGGATCCGGCAGATATTGCAGATAATAAGCTGTACGCTGTATTCGCCGATAAAAACGGCACACTGACAGCATACAACGCACAATATGATCCGGAAACCGGAGAAGTATCGTTTGAAGCAGAGCAGACCGGAGATTTCGTGATCGTGCAGTTTAAATATGAGGATGAGCCATTTACAGATGAGTTCTATCGTGCTTTGGCTGAGACTGAAGA
>JBGUVT010000318.1:0-5981 GCA_045220485.1 Anaerovoracaceae bacterium
CCATGATCCCCAGATAGCAGCAAGGCCTGCGCCATGTGCTACATCGTATTCTGCGGAGAGCTCGTGCTCTATCTGGTGGCATGCCCAGTCACCCTTGTTGGAGTTGCCGGCTGCCATGAGTCCGTTGTGCGAGAGTGAGCCGCACCACATGAGGTTAGCTCTTGCATCGTAGTCCTCAGGATTCTCGAGAGCGACCGGCGCCCACTTCATAACTTCCTTGAGGAGTGTGAACGAGAGCTGGTCTGTGAAGTCGAGTGCATATCCCTGATGGAAGTATCTCTCGAGGGTGTGCATCATGATGTCAGTAGCGCCGCAAGCGGTCTGGTATTTGGAGACTGTTGCAGTCAGCATTGGATCGAGCATTGCAAACTTCACTCTTCCGAAGTCCGTGTTGACTCCCCTCTTGAAAGTAGTCTCGGTCTCGTCGTTGGTGATTACGGAGGAATCACTCATCTCGGAGCCTGTAGCCGACAGTGTCAGCACGCAGCCTACAGGTGCAGTGCCTTCAACTTTACGCTTGCCGCAATAGAAGTCCCAGACATCTCCGCCGCCATAAACGCCGTAGCCGATAGCCTTGGCGCTGTCGAGAACGGAGCCGCCGCCGACTGCCAGTATGAAGTCGCATCCTTCATCCTCATAAAGCTTGATGCCCTTGCGTACGAGCGAGACTCTCGGATTAGGAACAACACCGCCGAGTTCTACATACTCAATGCCGGCGTCCTTGAGTTTTTCCTCAATATCGTCCAGCAGACCTGTCCTTCTGACCGAGCCGCTTCCGAAATGTACTAGCACTTTTACAGCACCGTACTCCTTCAGGACCTCGCCGACCTGATCCTCGGCACCTATGCCAAAATATACATGGGTCGGTGTAAAGTATTCCATTATAGCCATTGTCATTCTCCTTTTCTGTAATAGTCCAAGACTTTTACTGTTGTTGGTTTTGCGGCACTGCATACGCAGATGTCACACTTTGGATTCTGGTGCAGTGCCCTGTCGTTTTATTTTCTGTTCTCCTCGAACAGTATAGCCTCGTAAGGCTTCATGTGCATTATCTCTTCGACCTCTGCGTCCGTGCGGTCGCGGTTGGTCATGCGGATCGTCAGTTCATCCAGCTCGAAGTCGCCGGGCATTATGAAATCCGCGCGCACGCCGGAGAAGTTTCCGACGATCAGGAAACGTTTGTCCCCATAGCATCTGCTGTATGAGATCACCTGCCTGTCATCAGGATAGTACTCGATGGTGTTGCCGTAAAGAATCGTTTCCTCCGACTTCCTGAATGCGAGCAGTTTCTGATAGAAACGGTAGATCGACTTGCCCGGGTCGAAAGCCGGGTCTGACGGATCTGTCACATCGGTGCTGCTTTTAGCCAGATCTGACGCAACATTTATTTCCTTGTATTCAGGATTCATGCACTGCCACGGTTTGGCTCCTGCGTTGAATCCTGCGTTGTACGACGAATCCCACTGCATCGGGGTTCTGGCATTGTCTCTGGCAGCGCCCCTCATCATCCTGAACGCTACACGGTCCGGTATATGCAGCTCCTCCGCCATCTCGAATATGAAATGCGTCACCGGATCCTTCATTTCTTTTCGGCTCCTGAACTTCGTATTGGTCATACCGATCTCTTCACCCTGATAGATGAACGGCGTGCCCCAGCCGAGGAATGTGATCATAGCCAGGAATGTGGCTGCTTCATATCTGTATTTCTTCGTATTGATGCCGAACCTGCTGACGCTTCTGGCCTGGTCGTGGTTCTCCAGCACGAGTGTGTTCCAGCCACTCCCGTGATACCTGATCTGCGGAGCCAGCAGCCCGCGTTTGAACTGCCTGAGATTGAACGGCTTCGGTATCATCTTGAGGCCGAACGCGTTATCCGACGTCAGGTGCTCAAAGTCGAAAATGGTATCAAGCTCTCCCGACTCATCATGTATGTATCTGTGCGCATGCTCTTCGTCAGGGATATAGGATTCGCCGACAGTGTATGTGTCGTAAAGCGAGAGCGCCTTGTCGTTCAGTTCCTTCAGGAACTCGTGCATGCGCGGTCCGTCAACGTAATACGGCACGCCTTTCTGGAAGCGGAACGGATTCTTGTCGTCCTTGAGCGGATACACCTTCGAGATCATGTTGAATACATCGAATCTGAATCCGTCGACTCCCTTGTCGAGCCAGAATCTCAGCACGCCGGCCATCTCCTCCCTGACCTTCGGATTCTCCCAGTTGAGGTCAGGCTGCTCAGGAGCAAAGAGATGCAGGTAGTATTCGTTGGTACCCAGTATTCTCTCCCATGCCGGACCGGTGAACGAGGATGTCCAGTTGGTCGGTGGTATGAGCTCCCCTTCTTTATCTTTCCTTCCCTCGCGGATTATGTAATAGTCGCGGTAAGGTGAATTCTTATCGGCAAGCGCAGCCTTGAACCACGGGTGCTCATTGCTTGTGTGATTGAACACCGCATCCATTATCACCCTGAGGCCGCGCTTATGGCATTCAGCTACAAGCCTGTCGAAGTCCTCCATTGTGCCGAAAGCGGGATGTATCTTCTTATAGTCCGCTATGTCGTATCCGTAGTCCTTCCACGGCGAATCGTAGAGCGGCGAAAACCAGATGGCAGTCGCACCGAGATCCTTTATGTAGTCAAGCTTAGAAATGATGCCCGGTATGTCGCCGATGCCGTCATTATTCGAATCCATATAGCTGAGCGGATAGATCTGATAGACAACCGCTTCTTTGTACCAGTTGGTTTTTACCGCCATATGCATTTCCTTTCTTTCAAACATACAATAGTGTCGCGCGCCGGATCATATCCCGCCCGGAATGAGCGGTGTATAACGTCAGGTTTAAGCGGATGTTACTGACAGCAGTATCGGGAGCAGCTGTTTTTTGCGGCTCATTACTCCCGGCATGTCGTATATCTGCTTAGCGATCTTCTGGTAAGGAAGATCGCGGTTGGCCTTGTTATTTGATGCCAGCAGCACGCTGTTCTCCCTGAGTACGTCGGTCACCATGAGGAGCGTCCAGTCGAGGCCCTGTGAGTCTGCGATCTTCTGCAGCGCGTCAATGTACGCCTGCGCATATTCGTTTATATCCGACAGTGTAGTGACTTCGCACTGGCCGATGCCCATCTTTGTGCCGCCGTTCTCGTACTTCTTGAAATCCGAAAGGATCATCTCATCCGGATCCTGTGTCGCCAGGTTGTCTGAAATGCTGAAGAGCTTTTCGCCGAATTCCTGTACGCTTGGCACCTTGGCGAGCCTTGCAAGCATCTCCACTGCCTGCATGTCCTGCATGGTGGTAGTAGGGCTGCGGAGGATCAGCGTGTCGGCGATTATGCCTGTGAGCATGGTCCTTGCAGAGTACTGATCAGGCATGATTCCGTGCCTCATATATAATTGGTAGATTATCGTGTTGACGCTGCCGAGCGGCTCGGCGGCGATGAATATAGGCATAGTTGTTGAGAGGGAGTCGAGCCTGTGGTGATCGACGATCTCCACCACGTCTGCGGTCTCGATGCCTTCGATGCTCTGTGCCGGCTCGTTGTGATCCACCATGATCACTTTATTGACCGGTCTTTCGAGGAAACAGCGCCTTGTGACGAATCCTTTGAACTCGCCGTTCTCCATAACAGCGAGTCCCCTGATATGTGAGTTCATGAATATCTTTCTGCCCTCAACGAACAGGTCGTCTATGTCAATTGTTTCGGTCGCGGACTCCATCATAGTTTCGATCGACTCCGCAAGTCTGATCCTTCTGAGAGTCTCTGCCGTTCCAAGGCCGGTCAGGAATACCGCTCCTTCATACCCGCTGAAGTCCACGTCCGGCGCTTTGTCTGTAGCTGCAATTATGATAGCCGGCACCTGCTTTTTGACCGCAAGTTCGATATGCTCTTTACGCGGGCCGATCACTACGATGCAGCTCCTGATTTCATCCAGCATATCGCCGAACGCCTCGTATGTACCTGCACCAACCAGCAGGGATCCTTCGATGGTATCGTTCTTTCCCTTGCGCACCAGTTCGCCCGGGATGACGCGCAGTATGTTGTCTACCGTGAAAATGTACGTAGGGATCTCTTCCTTGTTGTCGTGCAGGAACCAGCCTGTGATGTCATCAACGCTCAGAAGTCCCTTGAACTCTTTTCCGTCATATATAGGAACGACCGACGGATTATCTTCGTTGTATGCATTCACGAGGGCAAAGATCGGTGCTCCTGCCTGTATGTGCATCTGCGGCTCGAGCATAACGTCCCTGACCTTCGGAAAAACATCCTTTTTATATGGCGGGACTTCGATTCCCATAACCTCCATCTGCTCCCTCACCTGATCGGATACAGGGCTGCAGTGGACGGCGATGTACTCATTCTCGCTGTCTGTGAGATTCTTGAGGTTGGCGTAAGCGGATGCCGCGCAGAGGCTGTCAAGATCCGGATTCCTGTGTCCTGTGATATATACTTTTCCCATACTAATCTCCTTTTTGCTGTTAGTGCTGGCTGTTGTCTGCTGATTCTTTTCTATAAAAGCCAGACCATTTTTGCCGGCCCGTTTTATTTTATTTTTGCTTCTGTGCGGACCATAAACTTTTCCGTATTTATTATAAAGCGCTCATGTATGCCTTCACCTATAAGACCGGCATCATCGCTTGCACTCACTTTGAAGACGAGTCTGCGCCCGTCGGCCTCCACGAGCTCGCTTTCGCATGTGATATGCGCGCCTACCGGGCTGGCCGAAAGATGCGACACGTCGAGTTTTGTGCCGACCGTGCTTTTGCCTTCTTCCATGCACGGCTCAACGCTCGCCCATGCCGTGTTCTCCATCAGAGCTATCATCGCCGGAGTCGCGTAGACCTGCAGGCCTCCGCTTCCCCACGCATTTGCGCACAGCTCCTCTGTAACTATCATTTCTGTTCTGTTTTTGATTCCCGGCTTCAGTTCCATATGATATACCTTTCCTATTTTAACGGGGACAGTCCCCTCTTTCTCTAATCAACACATTCCGCTGCTTCTTCGGCAGCAACTTTCTTTCCGACTCTGTAGAACACTGCGAATACGCTCCACACATAGATGACCGTCAGAAGTATGTGAGCATGCGGCACTTTTATGAACACCATCATCAGCATAACGAAGCACAGAGTCATGAGCCAGAGTTTCTGCATGAACGCTACGTTGATGTGGCATCTCACTTTTGCGTATCTGCCCAAAGCGAACAGGAACGCGAAGTATCCCACCATCGACGCGACAAGGAATACCATCTTCGGCCTGATAGCCACCTCTGCCTCGCGCATGAACTCGAGCGATGCAGTGATATTGTTGAGCCCGAATATGATGAAGATATGGATCATCATATAGAGCAGACCGTTATCTTCTCTTTCCCTGTCGAGCAGTTTGTCGTAGATGACCTCGTACGACAGGAAGAGCCCGACTACGATGAGGAAGCCCATCAGTGAGAAGTAAATAACGCTCCAGTCGAAGCTTCCGTCTCCCACAAAGTACGATGAGATGACAACTATCATCTCTCCGAAAGTGAATACCACGTAGAGCATGGCCCGCTCGGTCAGGTGGCTGAAATCGATCAGGCCGCTGACGCCGGACCTCTTTCCCAGGAAAGTCATGACGATTCCCAGGATCACCGCGGCAAATGAGACCGGTGGTGCAAGATTCGGATTCATTATCGAGGCGGCCAGTATTATGAGTGCCTCTGCGAATAGTGTCATCGCCATCCGCTTTATGACTTCACGGTTCCACACATCCGACTTATGGTTGCGGAGTTCTATCACGTACTGCAACCCTATGTTGATGAGGATGAGCCCCCAGGCAATGTGATACTGCGCCTGATACGCGTGCCAGTCGCTCCGCGTGCTCTGCCCCAGAAAGTACATCAGGTACATGGTGATCAGCAGAAAGACGTGATCACGCACTCCGTTGCGGCCGAACATGTTTATATAAAATGTAGTGAAGTTCCAGATCTGTATGATCGCCAGCGTACAGAGTATGT
>JBGUVT010000319.1:0-3605 GCA_045220485.1 Anaerovoracaceae bacterium
TTTTCTCTCTGAAAGGACACCGCCGTTCACAATGCCGCATTTGACTTCACCATCTTTGATCGACTCTACTTTGAGTTCGATCGCTCCGTCATCTATAAGCACGGTATCTCCGTCTGAAAGATCTGCTGCCATATCTTTATATGTGACATAGACATGCTCAGCATTGCCTTCTTTAGCCGGGTCCTCGGCATATGACAGAGTCACCTTCTCACCCTTTACCAGCTTTACGCTTTTGTGCTCCTCGAGCATCCCCGTACGGATCTCAGGTCCCTTGGTATCGAGAAGCATGGCAATAGGTCTTCCGGCAGCTTTTGCCGCTTTTCTGACTCTTGTCAGCATTTCAAGATGCGTCTCATGTGTTCCGTGCGAAAAGTTAAATCTGGCAACATCCATCTCCTTAGCAAGTTCAGCAAGGATAGTTTCATCGGACTCCCGAGGGCCCATAGTACATACAATCTTAGTCTTTCTCATAGCAGATTCCCCTTTTGTTGTCATAATCAGGCTTCTACGCGATTATTATACCATATAAAAAGACCGATGCCTCAATGGTTGAACCACCATTTCTGCATCGGCCTTAAGTTTTTTAGTCAATTACCTTTTTTCTACCACATCTCCGCTGTTTTTGCAGATGCTGTTTTCAGGAATGACTCCTCTGACGGATGTTGTAGGATATACATTTGAGTTGCGGCCAATAACGGTTCCCGGATTGAGCACCGCGTTGCAGCCTACCTCTACGTGATCGCCGAGCATCGCTCCGAATTTCTTGATGCCGGTCTCAATCATTTCCGTTCCGTTGTGTACGATAACAAGCTGCTTGTCAGCTTTCACGTTGGATGTGATGGAGCCCGCGCCCATATGGCTGTAATGGCCGAGAATCGAGTCTCCTACGTAGTTGTAATGCGGAGTCTGAACGTTGTCGAAAAGAATAACGTTCTTCAGTTCAACAGAGTTACCTACCACGCACTTGCGGCCTACAAGAGCTGAACCTCTTACAAACGCGCAGTGTCTGACTTCAGTCTCAGGTCCTATGATGCATGGAGCACCGAGGTAAGCACTCGGGAACACCTTAGCTGTCTTGTGAACCCACACGTTTTCGCTGACCTCTTCATACTCTTCAGGATCGAGTGTTGGTCCGAGCTCAAGTATGAAGTCCTTGATACCCTTAAGCGCTTCCCAGGGATATGTGAACTGGCTGAGATAGTCTTTCGCGAGTGTATGGTCGAGATCATAAAGATCGTTGATTGTATACATATATGCCTCCTAATCTACGAGATGTCCCTTAGCGCGGATCACATCGATGATCTGGTCTACGTACTTCTCACACTCTTCTTCGGAAGGTGCTTCTGCCATAACACGAACTACAGGCTCAGTACCCGACTCGCGCAGCAGTGTGCGGCCCTTATCGCCGAGAGCCTTCTTTGCGGCCTGATCAGCAGCCAGTACATCAGGGTCATTCATGCACTCTTCCTTGCTCTTTACTCTTACGTTCTTCAGAACCTGTGGATAGAACACTACAGGTGCTGCGAGTTCGCTCATCTTCTTCTTTTTCGCCAGCATAGCCTCCATCAGCTTGAGTGATGTGAGGATACCGTCGCCTGTTGTAGCGTACTTGGTGAAAATGATATGTCCGCTCTGCTCTCCGCCGATTCGGTGACCATTCTGCACCATGTTCTCATAAACGTATTTGTCGCCTACCTTTGTCTGCTCATACTCGATGCCCTCTTTATCGAGCGCCTTGTAGAGACCGAAGTTCGACATTACGGTAGTAACAACCTTATTGTTGAGCAGTTTGCCTCTTTCCTTCATGTATTTTCCGTAAATGTACAGGATGTGATCGCCGGTGACCACATTGCCCTTCTCATCTACGCAGAGACATCTGTCGGCATCACCGTCGTAAGCGAATCCGACATCGAGGCCCTTGTCCACAACGAACTTCTGCAGATGCTCTATATGTGTCGATCCGCAGTTAGTGTTGATATTGTAACCATCCGGCTCGTCATTCATGACATAAACCTTAGCGCCGAGAGCGTCGAAAACGCCTCTTGCGATCTGCCATGCTGCTCCGTTGGCAACATCAAGGCCGACTTTGACATCCTTGAAGCTGAATTTGGACATCGAGATGAGGTATCCGATATAGCGGTTACGTCCGGATACATAGTCGACTGTGCGGCCGATTTCGTCACGCTGCGCCATAGGAACTTCCATCTCACCGTCGAGATAAGCCTCTATCTTGAGCAGTGTCTCCTCATCCATCTTCTCGCCGTTGTTGTTTACGATCTTGATTCCGTTATCATAGTACGGATTGTGTGAAGCTGAGATCATGATACCGCAGTCGAAGTCGTCAACTCTTGCAATATACGATACCGAAGGCGTAGTTGTTACGTGCATGATGTAAGCGTCAGCGCCGGATGCCATAAGTCCTGTGCAGAGCGCGTACTCAAACATATAGCTTGATCTTCTTGTATCCTTTCCGATAACGACTTTAGCCTTGCGGTCAAGTCTCTTGCCGTAATACCAGCCGAGATAGCGGCCGATCTTTATAGCATGATCGAATGTCAGGGTCTTATTTGCTTCGCCGCGGAAGCCGTCTGTTCCGAAATACTTTCCCATTACAGTCTCTCCTTTTTCTCGATATCGAGGAAGTACTTGTATGTATCTACTGTCAGCTCGCCGCAGGCTTCCTCATCGCATGCAATGATAGCGCCGTTGTGCATCTGAAGTGCTGAGCATGTCCACTTCTGGCTTACTCCGCCCTCTACTACGGCTGCCATAGCTCTTGCCTTGTTGTGGCCGCTGATGAGAACGAGAACTTCCTTGGAATCAGTAACCGTGCCGATTCCAACGGACAGAGCCTGAGCAGGTACAGCTTCAGGATCGTTTCCGAAGAATCTTGAGTTGACTATTCTTGTGTCTGTTGTGAGGTCTCTGAGTCCTGTGCGGGATGTAAGCGATGTGAAAGGCTCGTTGAAAGCCAGATGTCCGTCTACTCCGATGCCTCCCATGAAGAGATCAATGCCGCCATAGGACGCGATCTTCTCTTCATATCTTGCGCACTCACCTTCAGGATCGTCTGTCATTCCATCGAGGATGTTGATATTCGCAGGATCCATATCAACGAGATGATCAAAGAAATTATCATGCATAAAATACCAGTAGCTCTGGTCATGCTCATGAGGAAGTCCGAGATACTCGTCCATGTTGAATGTTACAACGTTTTTGAACGAGAGCTCGCCGGCCTTGTTCATTGCGATAAGGTTTTTATATACACCAATCGGGGATGATCCCGTTGGCAGTCCGAGTACAAACGGTCTGTCCTCTTTGTGTTTTTTGATCTTGTCTGCAATGTAATCCGCAGCCCATTTGCACATCTTATCATAATCGTCCTGGATGACTACTCTCATTATTTATCTCCTTTCGTTCAATGCGGGAAAGTCACGAATGGCAAAGCCGTTTTAATCACGGAGGCATTCTATCGGAGGAGCTCGCCTCCGGAGATCAATGCTCTCTTCCTTGCGGCAAAGCCGTTATAATCACGGAGAGCATTATAACATCCGCTTCCTGCTCCGTAAATGCCGTTGAATCAATTATTTTGAAATCATACTCCC
>JBGUVT010000320.1:0-15050 GCA_045220485.1 Anaerovoracaceae bacterium
CTGCTTTATTGGCAAAGCTCTTCTCATTGACATCCCGCTGAAGGAAAAGCACGGTGACGTGCATGCAGTTGTTTTCTATCCTGAAGAACTCCGAAGTATCGCAGTCCGTAGTACGCGGATCAAATACTCTGATCTCAAAGCGCGGATATCTGCTGTTGCTTAACATGGATTCGGATCTGAAAGTCTCATCAGAACATTCCGCAAGTGCTTCCGCCAGACGCATCGCATCTTTAGCATTAACCAGCACATTCACATCGCTGCCGGTCAGCCTCCCGTCACGGTACGCGCCAAGCGCCGCCCGGCCCGAAAGCCACATGCTTATGCCAAGCCCGTCGCACACCTTCTGCAGTCTGCTGAGGATATCAAAGTATATGCTTTCCCATCTTTCCACTGAAGTAGTCTCCAATATAAAGCAGATCCAGACCGTTGCAGCTGCAGTCCTGCACCCTGCGATACAGCTCCTCGCCGGCTTCTGTCTCTCCGCCTGCTATAAGCATGTCTGCCTTTACCTTTATGATGTCGTAATTGTCAGGGAACGTCATCAGATAGCTGCTGCACGCCGCCAGAAGCCTTTCGCTGTCTGCAGCCACTTTTCCCTGCCTCATCAGCCAAGCCTCTGCAACGATGCAGTCCGGGATTTGATCCCTCATCTCTTCAGGAATCGCCATCAGCGCATCCCTGCACTCCTCAGGTCTGTGATCCTGCCAGTGCTCAGCCATAAGCAGCACCTTGTCTAGCAGATCGAGGGCGTATCCAAGAGCAGCATCTCCGATGTAGCCGCCGCAGAATGCCGTCCTTACTTTGCGGGCATCCCAGTATCTGCCCGAGCGTATGAGACTTTCGATCCACACACTGAGAATATCCGGGCTGATCTCTCCTTTGCCGCGGCCGGTCTTTATGAACAGCCTGATGTTAGCGGTCAATTCGCTGAGGCAGTCCAGCACTTCGTCGTAATTCCCCTGCTCAAATGCTGCGAGAATACCGCTTTCTTTCTCCTCAAGGTCTGCACACATGAGGACTGCGTTGGCCTTCATCTCCGTGCTGAAATCCTCCACAGCCATCCAGCTGTCGAGTCTGCCTATATCAGCAAGTTTCTGTCTTCTGTTGACCTCATTCGCCTCATCCCAGTCGATGAACCTGCTGAGGTCTTTATAGTAATTGTTGTAGCTTACATCATAGTTCTGTATCTGAACGTGATGAGTCTGATCATCGGGTTCCGGTATCATGTACCAGTTATACCCGTACTGCATCCGCAGGCATGCTTCAGGCATTGTCTGCAGGGGCATCCTGAGCCCCTCAAAATCACAGTACACCGGCTCGCCTATCCATTCCTTGCGATATTTCCTCACCGGGGATCTTCCCGAGCATCTGACCACGCGTCTGTCGCTTTCGTCATATGTATATCGCTCGAGCCTGGCCTTCAGTTCATCCATAAGGGCAGGTTTGCCGATCTGCTCCCGGCGCTTCATGAGCGCAAAATACTCATCCTTATACTTTGCGATATCCTGCTTATACAGCCAGGCATCCACCATCGTCTCCTGATACAGGAAGAGGTTCTTTGTGTGTTCTTCGAGCTTGTCCTCAGGCACATCATCTGTCAGGAACACGTCGATCGCTGTGCCCATGCATATTCCGCCCCAGTACATACGGCTTCTCGATGTCGCCGTATCTGTCCTTTTTGAGAACATGCCGTACGGTTTCGCAAAGTTGTGATCGAGCTCGAAGCAGTCGAATTCTATGTCATCGGGCAGAGAGGATGCCGCCTCGATGAGCCGGTAATAGTTATCTCTGTCCACCAGAATGTCTACATCGTCATCCCACGGTATAAAGCCTCTGTGTCGAAGCGCGCCGATAGCAGTCCCGCCGAAGAGATAGAAAGTGATGCCGTTCTCTTCAAGAAAAGCTGCTACTTTTTCAAGTAATTCAAGGAGAGCCTGCTGTGTACGGGTCATTATTACTCCTCATCCTCATCATCTTCATCGGAATCGGTGATTTTCATCAGATAACCGTGCTCGAAGCCGAACCTGTTTTTGAGATCGAGCAGATCAAGTCCGTTCCTGCTGTTATCATTGACTTTATGATAAAGCTCCATCGCCTCGTCTTCGTATCCGCTGTCCCAGAGAAGGTCGCCAAGGAGCTTCATAATATCGTAGTTTCGCGGATATGATTCCAGATAGTGCCTGCATTTGCCGATCAGTTCATCCCTGTTCTTGTAGTCTGAAAGTCCGTCAAAGTACAGGCGGCCCTTCGCCAGTATGCAGTCAGGAACAGCGTCCTGAATATCTGAAGGGATCTTCGCCAGCATGGTTTTCATGCCTTCTGTATCGCGGTCCTGCCAGCATGCAGCAAGCTCTGAGACTTTGTCCAGCAGCTCCATGACATATTTGACTTTCCCGTCGTCTCTGCCCTTGCAGAAGGCTTTCGACACCTTCATGGCATGGTAATATCTTCCGCTCTTCATGAGCTGCATCAGCCATTCCGCCAGTATGATATCCGAGACAGCACCCGTCTTTCCTGCAGCGCTGAAAGCAGCTCTGTAAGCCATAAACGGCTGCATCATATCAAGGAAACCATAATAGTCACCATCAGAAACTATCTGCATCCTCTCGTCGTCAGTTGAAGATTCATACTGCATGAGGACCCTGTTGACAGCAGTTTCCTGCCAGAACCTCCTTACCTTAAGAATGGTCTCCAGGTTTTCGATCTTGGTACGCTTGCTTATATCTATAGCTTCATATGCGGACTCCCAGTCAATAAACCTGTCCATATCACTGTAGTAATTGTTGTAACTGATGTCCGGATTTATACAGAAGTCGTGTGTGAGCTGCTCGGTAGATGCAGGTATCATATACCAGTCATAACCATACTGGAGACGCAGACATGCCTCCGGCTTCGTAGGCACTGCAAACTCCGTATCCTCAAACTTCGCGTATTTCGGCTTCTGTACCCAGTCTATTGAGTACTGACGCAGATTGGATCTGGACCAGGTGGTTACCACTCTCTTGTCGCAGTCATCTCTGTCTGCGAATGATTTCAGCTTATCCCTAAGCTCCTTTATTACAACGCTGCGTCCTTCAGTCTTCTCTCTGTCCTTATATGAAAAGTACTCATCTTTGTAGTCAATGATCTTTTCACTGCTCAGCTTGATCTTGTATATTACGTCCTGATGTATTACAAGCGTTTTGAAGAACTCATCGAAGTCCTCTGAATTCATATCATCCATAACGAATACGTCAATGGCCGTACCCATGCATCTGCCGCCCCAGAAGAACCGGTTGTACGAGGTGCATGTGTCCGTTTTCAGCGAAAACATGCCATATGGCTTGCAGAACTCAGGCGTATTCTCAAAGCACACAAACTCTATGTCGTAAGGCAGCCTGTCTTCCATCTCTACAAGCTGCTCATAGACATCTCTTGTGACCATGATATCCATATCATCATCCCAGGGAATGAACCCCTCATGCCGCAAAGCTCCAATCAGGCTTCCCCCGAGCAGATAGTAATCAAGCCCGTTCTCACGGAAGAAAACGTCAAGGCGTTTCATAAGATCCAGCAGGGATCTCTGGTAGTTATTTAAACTCATACGTCTGACCTACTTAATTATCTCTCCTTTATAATCCATCAGTTTAAGCACTTCTCTGTGCTCGGCAGGCACAAGGCTGTCCAGAACCGCTGCGTGATCTGCTTCACCCTGATGCCTGTATACATCAAGGGTTATGTTCAGAATGTCTTCATCAAAGCACAGTCCCAGCTTATCCTTTTCGCACAGTTCCATACAGTGCATGTATTCTTTAAGCAGCTCGCTGAGCGCATCATAATCGCCCTTCTCATGCAGACTGACTATCTCATCCTTCATCGGCATATACTTTTGCCAGAGTTTAAATCTCATATCTGTCCTGGTGAGTATGCGTCTGTATTTGTTCACATCATCATGATATGCCCTGAAAGCTCTGTGGCCGCTCTGATACTTTTTAAGATCTTCATAATAACCGTCAAGATCCATATATGAGATCCGTTCCCTGAACTCCGTCCAGCTGTGATCAGCATCACGGAAGCCCCTGACACTTTCTACATATTCCGGTATCTCATAGCTTTCCCATTTTCTGCCAAAGACCCTGGTGAAATACCTGGATGCCTGTTCAGGAATGAGAAGCTCGGTACCGTTGATCTTAACCTTTTTACCCTTGCCTATCACACCGGCTTTGAACGCGTTTTCACCAATCACTATCTTATCCGAACCATTGGCATATCCGTCCGCCAGTTTTTTGAAAGCCCACTTTGCTGTGGCATCTTTGCCCTTTTTTCTCTCCTGCTTTTCGACTATCCTTACCATTCTGCTGGCGCTCTCATCTCTTTCGCCAAAGCGTACTTTGTTACGGATCTCATATGCATTTTTCAGAGAGTTCAGTGTGATTCTTCTGATCTTCAAAGCAGGCACATGCAGGGCAAACAGCACCCTGACATATAAGCAGTTGAGGCGGTATTTCATGAAATCCTTATTGTCATAATCTATCGTCTCAGGGTCATAGATACGCATCTCAAAAGCGGGGAAGTCCCCGTTTGTATACATGCTGTCGGCAGTATATCTGACCTGCGCCTTGTCGAGTGCATCCATAAAGCGCCATATGTCTGCGGCATCAATACATATATCTATATTGTCCACATCCAGATGGCCTCTGTATGCCGCAAGGGCTGCATCACCAAGGAGCACCATTCTGATGCCTGCCCGGTCACATATATCCTTAACAGCGCAAAGTATCTGAAACTGTTTTTCTCTGCACTTGGCTATTATCTTTGTCGACATAGGATCTCCTTGTCTATTCTTCCATATCCAGATATTTTTCGAGTATCCACAGGAGCCACTTCTGATCACCTGTCATATCAGCAACACAGTGTGGCCAGAACTCTGCTCTCTTCGGACCGTCCCAGTCCCTGAACCACTCATTCATCGGTCTAGGCATCGGAACTTTAGGCGGGACCTGGAAATCCGGGTAAAGACGCTGGAACACTTCTCTTACAAGATATTTATTCTCTCCGGATCTGATCCTGCTGTAATCAAGATCTGTAGCCAGATAAGTTTCTGCATAAGGAATCACGGTTTTGATGCCGGCTGCTTTTGTAGCATTGATATATGACCCTACACTTTCCTTTATATATATATTGGACATGTACTTATATGGATCTACAATGCCGTCGTTTTCCCACATGGTCATTCCTTCACTCGGCAGGGCCGGGTTTCTCAATGCCCTGTGAGGCATGACATATGAAGCTCTCTCTATGAAGTCCGCTACGTTCCAGTCCTTTGACAGAATCATGCTCTGTCCGCCATAAACAGCATCGGCTGCCTCCCCGAAGATAAGCGTATCAATACCGTCCTTCTTTGCCTGAAGTGCGGCTTTATAGATCTGAACTTCGATGGAGTGGACAGGTGCGCCCTTCTGACGCATCAGGGTTTCGGCATATTCCTCATAATCTTCCCAGTAAATCTCAATGATCTTATGCTTTAATCCACATTCTTCGGCATATTTTGCTGCTGCAGGAGTTTCATCTGTTACCTCCATCCCCGGTACCATACATTTAAATGTATATGCCAGGGAACCTGCAGGCATGAACTTTGCCAGGATCGCGGAATCGATACCTCCGGATAATGCCAGAGCAGTGGTCTTACCTGCATTTTTCCTGACACTGTTTTCCAGATGCTTTTCTAACTCAACTGAGTTGGTGATCGGAACACGATCCGGAAAGTTTTCGGAAATCGTCGGATTAGTCAATGGATCTATTATCCTGTACATCAGGAATGAACTCATTTGCGTCTCATTAAGTCGGGCCATACGATTGCTCCTTTCGTCTATTTAACGTCATGCAGCCTGTCCTTGCGGACCGCATTCAGTGCCTCCGTGATCTTTGTCGAAGATATTCCCTTGGTGTATGGGAAGTAAACGATCTTGATTCCTTCTTTGGCGAAGTCTTCTTCGAACTTTTTCCACTTTTCAGTCCCGTACCAGTCGTCTCCGACGAAAAGATACGATGCTCCGAGTTTCTTGCAGGCAGTCAGCTTGTCCATATCGTACTGAGGTACAGCAGCATCCACGTATTTGCAGCTGCGGACTATCTCAATCCTGTCCTCAAACGGTATCATCGACTGCTTGCCCTTATATGCAACAAGCTCATCTACCGTGACTCCCACGATCAGCTTGTCGCACATGCCCTTTGCATTTTTGAGCAAATTCAGATGACCGATGTGAAACAGATCGTAAACTCCAGTCGTATATCCTATTACCATAATCCTGCTCCTTCCGTTTGATATTGATTATCAAAGATATTTTTCTACACGTTCCCTCAGTCCTATGCCGTCTATGGCACACGGTGCCTGGACAGACTTGACTCCGAAATCAAGGTTTCCTTCAATAAGGGCTACTCTGCCGTCCTGCAGTATAGCCACATCCCATCCTACAAATGGTGTATCCGGGCACATTTCCGCAGCATTGCAGCAGCACTGCACCACGGCGTCCCAATGCGGTATCCTAAAGCCCCTGAACTTCTTATTGCTTGCAGGATGCTCAACATAGCGCTTTCCGCAGAAGTCGGCTCCGTCCGATTCTATGACTCCGCTTTCAGGATCTATGCTCGCGGAGATTCCGCCCTGCGACCAGTTGTCAGTGGCTCCGGACATGCCTGTCCTTATTGCCGCCATTATCACATTCGCCTTACCGTCCTTATAAGCAGTGATCACCCTTATAGTATTGACTGAATCCGGATAGAATTCTGCTATTGATTCATCCTGCTTCAGATACTCTTCTACGATACCCGGCGCCAGGCTGCAGAGGCGTTCGTATACCGCCCGGTTCTCCTCTTCGCTGATGTTGACTTTAAAGGTCTCCATTCCGATACCCTTCTCGCCTTCACGCAGCTTGTATACTATCCTGTCGATCCCCTCTATGTTTTTCAGGAAGTTTTCATAAGACAGTCCGATGTTTGTAAAGCATCTGCGGTTCAGATAATCTGCAAAGACCTCACTGAATCTGATTTTGTCCTGGAATATCCGGCTTCTTTCAAATGTTGTAGCATTACGCAGCCAGGCTCTTCGCTTTATACCGGCAGTCAGAAGTTTTGAGGCTTCTTCTTCGCTCATGTTCCAGATGCCGTAAATAATGTATTCATCTAAAGCGCATCCGTATTTGTTGCGGGCCTTCATGAAATCCAGGCGTGACTGTGCACGGTTCCACGACATCTGTTTTCTGACCGACTTTCTCAGTTTTCTGTATCTCTGGCTCCTCTCGCCGTGCCAGTCATCGCTGAACCCGGCATCGCGGAGGTTCTTTTCTGCCCTTATCTCGTCACAGCTGAGCAGATAAATCCCGTCGATTATGAACCAGTACTCCTTATATCCGCACTCCAGTGCAAGGCGGTACTTTTCCCTTATGCTTTCCGCGTCGAGACCGGTCTTTTCTGCTATGAAAGTCGCGACTTCGTCTTCCCTCTCTTTCTTTCTGTCTGCCCTCTTCTGCAGCTCTTCCCTGAGGGATATCTGCTCTTCATCTGTAAGCTCCCAGAGACGGTATTTCCTGAATGCCGGAGGATCGAATCCGCGTGTTTCAGCCACACCAATCCTTTCAAGGAGATCTTCATACGGAATACCCGTCATCTCCTCTATCTCTTTTGCAGTTTCAGCTTCGAGTCCGCGTTCCAGAACAGTCTCCTCATCCATTCCTACACTCGCAAGAAATTCCTTTTTTATGCCTCTGTCAATCGTCATCTGCTGACCGAAGAACTGTGTTCTTGAATTGCCCTCAACAATGATCCATTCACCGCTTTCGGTATATGTAAGATCCCAGCCTATGTATCTCGCCTCCGGTACTTTTGCAGATGCGGCCTTTGCTTTTTCGACCGCCTTGTCCCACTCCGGCAATGCTATACCTTCAATTTTGTATCCATGGTCAGGATGCGTTTCGTATATGATGCATCTTTCATCTATTCCGTATGAATCGAACACACCCGTCTCCATGTTGACATGGGCAAAGATACCTCCTGCTCCTCCGTTATCCACAATGGATCCCTTTCTGCCTATCTTCATAAAGGAATCCTGAACCATTGGCTCGCCATCAGTAAAGACTATGATCCTCACGGTGTTTACCGAGTCAGGATTGAGACTTGTCAGTATATCGCATGTCCTGATGAGTTCTTCCAGGATGATTCTCTTGCCGTCCCTGGTGATATTTTCATATATCTCCTTAGGAGAGGTTTCAGCAGTCATCTCGATTTTCTGCACTCCTCTTCCGACGCTTTCGTAATTGTTCTTTTTTACGAATTCCCTGTGCCGGCTGCAGAAATCAAGGAACTTATCATATGCATCTTCTGAATCGAGCATAATGATCTCGCGCCCGTAAAAAGGAGCCAGGCGCTGATAAGCATCATACTTGCTGTCCAGGAGCGCTATACCCTCTTCTGTATTCAGTATCCTGATGACTTTATCGCGAAGTCTCGATGATACAAACGTACATCTTTCCTCCACGGATTTGTCCCAGAAATGGAACGCAAGATATTCCGCCGGAAGAAAATCCAGGATGCGGTCAGTGATTTCCATATCTATAAGGATATCATCCGGCACTTCCTTTCCGGCGAACTCAGGTCCCTGACCTATAATGTCAGCCAGCTGGCTCTTTCTGGCATCTGAAAGAGTCAGCTCCACGAGTCTGCGGTACTCTGACAGTTCTTCTTCGATATCTGCAAACGAACCCTCGCCGCGGCCGATTGCGATCAGTTCTTTCTTCAGATCATTCTGCAGTTTTTTCTTCTTTTCACCGAGGCGTATGAGCTTCTTGATTTTCCTTGTATCTGTTAACGGATCAAACATGTAAAGCCCGTTATCAAAATACCATCTGAAATTGATGAAACCCGTTTCGGACATCGAACGGACTGCTCTGAACTCTTCGTAGAGCTGATGCCTGCTCTTGCCCGAGAGGCTTTCCATGATCCCGTAACGCTCCCGCTTTAAAGCTGCCTGTCTCTGAGCCTTGAGTGCTCTCGTAGCCATGGAAGACTCGGGCAGCTCATAATACCTGTTTGTGCAATACTGCTTAGGCCTGACGCCGAAGTCCTTCTCTGCAAATTCAAGACGCGTACGGGCTTCTTCATATGCAATTCCGGTTTTTTCCGACAGAAACAATGCCCACTTATCACGAGGCGGTTTCTTTTTCTTTATTTTCTTTCTGAGCTTTCTGATAATGCCTTTAAGCATATACTATCTGTTCCTTTTAAAAATTTTTTTTATTATTTCTTTAGTCCGGTCTGCCGGATTCAGTTTTTTGCTATTTTTTTCGTCGAGCTCTTTGCGCAGCTGTTTTACCTCTTTGCGCAGCTGTTTGCTGTGTGCCCTCTCTTCTTTGAGCACTTCCCATACATTGGTATTGTTTTCCCGTTCCCGGTCGCCTTTCTTTCTGTGATACTTTTCAAGAAATTCAGGAGCCGAACCCATCATCATATTAAAGGCACTCCTGTCACTCTCACTCAATACAGAAAGATCGAACTCACCGCTTTCAATGGCTTCTGAAAAATATCTGCGTATGTGGTCCAGATATTCATCAGTAAATTCATCGCTTATTCTTCTTATATTTACGAGGCTTCTTCTGAACCTGCCCGCGTAATAGTGGTTACGGAATCTTTCCCAGAGACCGGTATCTTCATTGTTTGCCAGGAATTCCTTTACCCGGTCGAATTCCTGATCTCTGAAATAGACTTTGTCCCCTCTTTTGATGGACTGATCCGGGTTATCCTGTCTGTACCAGTAATAAGGCTTGTTGATAAGCATCACCCGCTTCGCTTTTACTGTGGTTTTCCAGAAAAAGCCGATGTCCTGGAATGATGCACCAGGTGTCGTGTTATGACTGATGTTATTTTCTTCTATAAATTTCCTTCTATATATCCCTGTCCATGTATAGGATGTCAGGCCTGTGAGCTCAGGAGTGAGTTCGGCGTTAAGTACCTGCCCGTAATACTGACCGCTTTTGTCCAGTGCCATATATCTGAGAGCAACGTTTCCGGTCGGTCCTACAGTGTAAGAATAAAAGTCTCCCTTGACTATATCGAGGTCATTTTCCTTAGCTGTCTCGTAGAGGTCTTCATACATATTCAGCGGGACGATGTCATCAGGTTCAAGAATGGCTATATATTCGCCCTTCGCCTTTGCCATACCGGTGTTCATTGCAACTCCGTACCCTTCGTTCACCTTATCGATGATAACGAAGCGTTTGTCTCCCTCAGCCCATTTTTTGACTATGTCAAGCGAGTTGTCAGTAGAGCCATCGTTGACACAGATTATCTCTATATCACTGAGAGTTTGTCTTTTTGCACACTCAAGCGCCTGATCAAGATATCTGGACACATTGAATATCGGCATCACAATAGAGACTTTAGGTTCCATTTAACATCCTTCCTTTTATTACGCTGTATAAATGCTGCCAAGAGACCTTACATCGTAGTCTGCGCAAAGTGACAACAGACCCGAAAGCAACGGGATTTTTGTTTCCGGACCGATAAGCAGGACAGAATCCTTTACATCGAGCAGATTCTTGTCTTCTACCCCGTTCGCAGCGTCTACTATATTCACATCGATCCCTTTACCCCTTATGCCATTGATGATATCTCCGGTTTGCGCACCTGCACCGCCGGTCATATCAAACAGCGTTAGATTCTTTGTCTGTGCATGCTCACACGCTGCATCCACGGCGTCCACAGCCTTATTGACCTGAGCTGCCGCATCCGTCTTGCCGCGGTAGCGTATATTGTCTACGAAACTGCTGTGCAGCAGTTTTGCAAGTCCGGTAGGTTTGCGATCACCATAAACCTCGCCCAGAAGCCTGTTCTGTGTATAATATTCAGCATCAGATGCGCTGTTGACGCAGCCTCTCATTATAAACAGAATCAGGTAAGCAAATGCATATGCGAAAGCGCCAAGCACAAATCCCATCAGAGCGTACTTCTTGCTGAATCCTGGCTTCTGCGGTTCCTGAGCAACAGGCTCCGCAACTGCAGCAGCACTATCAACATTGGCAGCCTCTTTCTTGATAGCGCTTATGCTCTCGACAGCAGCATTCTGCGCATCGGAAAGCGAATTCTTCATATTTTTTGTATTATTGGTCATGTTGTATACACCGTAAATGATGTTGTTACGGTTATTGATCAGATCAGCATTATACTGATAGCTTTCCGATGAATTAAGCAGTTCTATGCTGTGCTTTCCTATCTTGCTGCTCAGCTTAGACGAATACTCTTTAAGTGCGTTTGTCGCCGCTTTTTCTACCGCTTCCGCGTCAGTTTCTTCCGGCAGAACAATATAGTAGCTGATGACCGCGCTGTCATCGTCCGAATTTGCAACGAGCGTCTTTCCTTCATTGACTACATAGTTGGCGCCATTACCGACCCTGATCAGTTCAGCAATGTACTTGCTGTCTGCATCCGGAGCAATGGCATCCCCCAAAGGTTGCAGAAAGTCTTCATTGGACGAAAAACCCGAGAATCCGCTTAGCAGGGAGAACATGTTGGAGTTTGATCCATCAGCTGCTGTGATCAGATATTCAAGCGTAAGAGTTCTCTGGCTTGCCGGATTTGTATTCATGAGTATGGAATTACTGATGTATTCCTTCTCGGCATTCACCCAGTCTTCCTGCTTTGACAGGTATTCAACCGTCATCCTTTCATCATCAGGAAGAGCAGCCAGAATATTCTCTATCCTTTGTTCTGCGGAAAGGTCCGTCTGTTGCTCTGCCTCCTGCGCCGCCTTTGATGCATCGTAAGCGCGGGTATCCTTAAAGTATTTGAGTCCAGTGAGAAGGAGCATCATAACAAGGGCTGCAATCAGCACAGCCTTCCATTGCTGCAATAAATCCCATATGACCTCTTTAAGATTAATAAGCAGTGCCGGTCCTTTTGAAGATGTATTGTTCATGTTCAAATCCTCTGCAAATC
Source organism: Anaerovoracaceae bacterium (assembly GCA_045220485.1). GTDB lineage: Bacteria > Bacillota > Clostridia > Peptostreptococcales > Anaerovoracaceae > Crickella. The sequence continues at coordinate 11,965 of JBGUVT010000320.1, forward strand.
AGCAGTATCGAAATAGTATTGTCCTTTTGAATTATCTCTTAATTTTATCATCTGCCCGCCGGAGAAATATGATATTTAACAGAAATCTATAATATCACTTCTTTCGCTTTGCCCAGTGCCGCAGCGATCACCTGATCCATGTCGTAGTACTTGTATTCTCCAAGGCGGCCTCCGAATACGACCTTGTCCTCCTTGTCAGCGAGTTCCTTGTATCTGCGGTAAAGATCAGCATTGCGATCATTATTGACCGGATAGTACGGTTCATCCCCCGGCTTCCATTCAGAGCTGTACTCGCGGCTTATAACAGTCTTAGGAAGATCATTTCCATCCGCATCCTTGCCGAACTCGAACCACTTATGCTCTATTATGCGTGTCCAAGGAGTTTCAGCATCAGTATAGTTGACGGCAGCATTGCCCTGGAAATTTGGAATATCGAGCAGTTCATTCTCAAAACGCACTGATCTGTATTCGAGATTACCAAGACTGAAATTGAAATATGCATCTATAGGCCCGGTGTATATAACTTTATCTGCCAGTTTATCCCATCCGGCCTTATCTGCGAGATAATCTTCATTCAGTCTCACTTCAATGCCATCAAGCATATTCTCTACCATCTTCGTATAGCCTCCGACAGGTATACCCTGATAGAGTGCATTGAAGTAGTTGTTGTCAAACGTCAGGCGTACCGGAAGTCTCTTAATAATGAACGCCGGAAGATCCTTGCACTCACGGCCCCACTGTTTCTGAGTATATCCTTTAATGAGTTTCTCATAGATATCTGTACCGACCAGTGAGATCGCCTGCTCTTCCAGGTTCTTCGGCTCAGTGATGCCTGCCGCCTTGCGCTGTTCCTCGATCTTTGCAGCCGCTTCTTCAGGAGTGACCACTCCCCACATTTTATTGAACGTATACATATTGAAAGGCAGACTGTAGAGCTCTCCCTTGTAGTTTGCTACCGGTGAGTTGGTGAATCTGTTGAACTCGGCAAACTTCTGCACATAATCCCACACTTCCCTGTTATTTGTATGGAAGATATGGGCTCCATACTTGTGTACATGAATGCCCTCTACATCCTCTGTGTAGACATTGCCACCTACATTACCGCGCTTGTCAATCACAAGCACTTTTTTGCCCGCGTCAGTCGCAAGCCTCGCAAAAGTTGCACCATATAGTCCCGCTCCTACAACAAGGTAATCGTAATTCATATTTGTCTCCTCTCACTTTTGGTAATCGCTTTACTATTTTATTGCAAATGCCTTTCGCATACATTTTATCTCAGATAAGATGACGTCCGACACTAATATTATACACAGTTTACCCGCGATTCGATATGCCGGGCGGTATTCCTCCGGTAACCAGAGCCATGCTCTGGTATAATACCCTCCTGCAAAAATCCGTCAAAATCAGAATCATCCTGTATGCCGGTTTCAACTGAGTTTTTAAGCGCGTGCGCAATGTACTATGGTCAATGATATCCAATGTATTTCCAGTTTTCCTCTGCATAAAAGTTATCCCGAAGGGTAAACCAGTTTGAAGGCAGGAATACATTTCCATTATTTTTATCAGTTTGATAATCAAATGTGTAAATCAATTCCGGTTCTGTCGATTGCTCGTCAAAGGTTTCTATATCATTGCCCGTGTAAGGATTTTGAGGATTATTAACGAGGTTGTCCATTGCAATATATGGTGTATCTGCATTAGATATCAGTTTCTTTGATATAGAATACTGTCTTGAATTGAAATCTTTTACAAGCAATACGCAATCAAATAAGCTGCTGTCGAATTCTGACTCATTATTATTATCATCTGTAAAAAAGAAATGTGGTGATATGTTGTCCCTCATATCTCTGCCATGGTCTGAGACGATGAGAATCCTTGTATTATCATAAACACCTTTGGCACGTAAATAATCCAACCATTCTCCGAGTTTTATCATGGCTGCAACATTAGCCTGGTAATGGCCTAATTGATATGGATTTTCGATTCTGAGAATATTCCCTTCATCATCTTCACGATTAGTGTAATGAGTTCCAACAGAACTATTATCTACAGTTTCTGACGGAACAAACGCCGGTTCCTGCAAAAGCATCGGCTCGTGAGTAAGGTCATTGCTCATCATAAGAAAAGTGTTGCTATTGTCATCGCTGATACTTGTTATAGATGGCAGTTTACAAAGAACGGCATATGCATTCAAAAAATTTCTGTTCATCCCCTTTGAGTGTTCCATGTCGAAAACTGCTTGCTGCGCTATTGATTCAATCATTGCAGCATTGTATGTTCCGCCAGAATACAAAGCTGGCTGAAGCAGCAAAGGAGATGTTTTAAAAATACTGTATGCGAAAAGATTCCGATTCCGAAGGGAAATGGCTGCTTTGTTTTCGGCTTCATAAGACAACTCTGGCAAAGAATATCTCCAGTTTGTTATTCCTCTATTGATATCAGGCATCTCGTCATATATTGATAAATCGGGGAGCCAACCATAATTTGCATATGGCGGATCGAAGACCGTTACTCTGAAACCGGCATCCAGGAATACTTTTGGCATCACTTTCAGTGCCTCGTTGTGCTTCTCAACAAGCTTCATGTCCGAGCGGCGATTCATTTCTTCCGGAATATATTCATAACCGCCAAACAGGCCCGGGCTTCCTACATTTGTAAATGTTCCATACGAAAAAGCATTCTCGTAGTCAATAAAGCCAGCGAATTTCTCTTTTAATTCCGGCTTTTCGTGCATTATAAATGGAATGTAGTGCCCAATCTGACGATCCATCATAATTACAATAACGTTTTTTCCTGTTTTACTTATGTTTATTTCCGGTTCACTTTCTCCCGCAGCTTTTATAGCCGGCTTCGACTCCGCAATTGTGCTTTGAATTGCCATCATATTTATCCCTGACATGATTAATACCGCCAGGCACATGGCTATTGAGAATGCCCTGACAATCGAATTGAATTTTGAAAAAACCACAATGACCACAACACACAGTGCAAATAATGCAACAACGTTAATTAGCATACTTTTTGTATTTGGAATAGGGCTTATATCAAAAATCAATGTACTTGAGAAATTCCCATACTCTTTCCCA
>JBGUVT010000321.1:0-7572 GCA_045220485.1 Anaerovoracaceae bacterium
CTTTTCACAGAACTGTTCGTGAAATCGCCGAAAAAACAGAGACAACGGTAGTAATTGAATATAATCACAGCCATCCGGGCATCGTGAACAACGACGAAATGACAGCATTGGCTGAAAAAGCTGCGGCCGACCTTTTCGGAGATGAAGGCGTGTGCAGAATCGATGGACCGACGATGACAACGGAGGACTTCGGGTGTTTTCTCAATGAGGCGCCAGGAACTTTCTATCATATAGGAGCGGGGTGCGAAGAACCTCTCCACAGCAGCACTTTTCTGCCGGATGATGATGTGGCTATAAAACTTGGCGGGATGCATGCGGCTGTAGTTTTGCGTTATTTGAATAAGATAAAGCCGCTGATCGAAGAGGTATCAGGAGAGACCGCGGTAATTGACTTATAGCTGAAATGAGGCAGAGATATCTGAGGCGATATAAGCTGCTGTGGCAGAGGAGCGATCAATGCTGATAAGGGATTTTGAACATAGGGTGCATTGGGAGGAGATATACTGATGACCGCTCATGAGATATTAAGAGACGAACTCATCAAATCATATTCCGACGGAAACCGGCTCAACTTTAACGGATTGAGCAGAGATGATGTCGAGAAGGCCGCTCTTGTCATAAGCAAGGCCGCCTCTGATCTTCTGATGCGGGCGGACAGCCGCGGAAGGATCAATTCGGGTGACATAGTCGAGATCTGGAGTACTGCGGCGGCGAAGGTTTTCGGAAAGGAAGCTGAAGATGAGCCTGAAGGAGGCTGGCTTGTGCATACATATGATTATCTGAGAAACAGGCTTTTCCCACATATTCCGGCTCCTGAGGATTCGGAAAAGTTTGAGGCCGGCAGACTCAGTCTGCTCAAATTTATGCGCGCGGTATATGAATACGAGCGTAAATGCTGTGAATTTGATCCTATACTCGACATATTACTGCTCAGCGATGAAGAGATAAGAGAAAAAAGTTTTATAAATGAATACATAAAGATGAAAGCTCTCGTCAGAGAGAATTACATTTATGAATTCATGCGCATAGGCGCGGAGATCACTCCATTCAACACTCTAGGGCACATCAGCGGGGTTCACTATGTAGCGATGTACGCAGCCCGGCAACTATATAAGGCCGGTGTCACGGTCGACCTCGCGCTGATATCCGCTGCGGCGGCTTCGCACGATATCGGAAAGTACGGATGCCGTAAACACGAAGAGAGGCGTGTTCCGTATCTTCATTATTACTATACAGATTACTGTCTCGGGCGCTGCGGGCTGAAACAGACTGCGCATATCGCAGCCAACCATTCGACATGGGATCTTGAACTCGAAGATCTGTCCGTGGAGTCGCTTTTGCTCATCTACTCGGATTTCAGAACTAAGAGCACCAGGGAAAATGGCAGGGAGATAATACACTTCTACAGCCTGCGCGAGGCTTTTGATGTCATTCTCAGCAAGCTGGACAATGTCGATGAAGCAAAAAGGCTCAGATATGCACGAGTATACAACAAGCTGAAGGACTTTGAGGATTATATGATCGAACACGGAGTCCATACAGATATCGCAGACTGTGCTGACAGCTATCCTCGTGAATGCACCGAGCCGGTGGTACCTGTGAGGAGAGAGTACGTACTGCTCGACAGGAGCAGCGTCACTGAGCAGATAAAATACCGGGCGATAGATCACAACATACGTGTCATGCACAGGTTTGGCAGTGAGCAGCTATTCTCAGGTCTGGTAGAGGCTGCCCGGAGCGAGACTGACTGGAAGAATGTACGCACATACATAACTATTCTCAGAGAGTATTCGACCTACATGACAGACAGCCAGAAGGCTCTGGCTCTCAGATATCTGTACGATAATCTGGCGCATCCGGAAAGCGATATTCGCGAGCAGACCGCAGACACGATGGGGTATATCGTATCGAAATACCGCGAAGAGTACAAGAAAGAGCTGCCGGGGGACATTCCGGCGCCTGACGATAACATCACGAATATTTCACTTTTCAGGGAATACCTGGCGCTCATGCTGGATCCTGACCGCAAGTATACAGAGGCTCACCGGAAGTGGATCACGGCAAGCACGGATTTTTTCGTGCGCGCCGTTACCGGTAACTGCAGGACTTCATGCATACCCAGATATTTTGACATCCTGGAAAACTACTATATGCCTAAATACTATCTGGCCGGGAGCAAAATGAATGACGCCGCAACCGAGGAAAAAATCATCGTACTTATGAATACGGCCCTCGTGACCGATGCTGGTATCTGCACGGCAAGCTTTCGAAAGAGTATATACGATTTTGCCCGAAATGTGTCAGGAAAAGTCAGCAAAAGTGTGGATCTTATTGCGCTTGAAGTCCTCGAGCATCACGGTTTGATTCCAAGCGACGAATACGACAGGCGGGTAAGGAAGATCCTTGATCTTTCGGAGGGAATTATTACGGATGAGCAAATGTCTGCAATGTTTCTCGACAACCTCAAGCTTCATGTCACCTGGAACACCAAGATGGCAAACATTAAGGTGATGAAGCAGAACGCTCTTGAGAAAGCGGATCAGAGCAGGCTGATGCAGATTGCGACGCATTTTTCCAACCTGATCAAGGTCAGCGAAACAGTCACTGTCAGGAAGGAAGCCGGAAGGGCACTCCTGGATATCGCGGGAAGAATGACGATGGATAAGCGGAACGAGCTGATGCTTGAGCTGTTCAACGGGCTTGAGAGGAACGACTACCAGTTCTCAGGACTGATTCCGGATTATCTGGGTATAGTACTCTTGTATCTTGATCCGGAGGAACTCGACGAAGTCATATATGAGATGGGAAAAATGATTGATTCAGGCACTGAAAGAGCAGCGGAAGCGGCGTTGGATACCCTCGCCATCGCGCTTGAGAATTACACCCATTTCGTCTCGTACAGAACAGATATCACAAGAAGGAACCGGATACTCGGACTAATTATGAAGGGAGCCGCTTCCGGTAGAGAGACGGTGGCCAGAGAAGCTATACGCGCACTCGGAGTACACATTTTCGGTAGTTCTGTGCTGACACTCGATGAGAAGAGAAACATCGCTTCGCACTGCTTCAAGCGCATCCTCACCATCATGCCTGATGCTTCGGCTTCAAGCGTGATCGACTTCTACAACAACGCGGCCTCGCTCAATCACATATATAGATACATAACAGAGTACAGGGGTGAGAAGGGATCCCCTGATTTTGCACCGGACAAACCGGCAGTATTCTTCCCAGGGACATTCGACCCGTTCAGTCTTGGACACAAAGCGATCGCGACGACCATAAGGGACATGGGATTCGATGTCTTTCTTGCCATCGATGAATTCTCATGGTCCAAGAAAACAATACCTCACATGCTGAGGAGAAACATCCTGCAGATGTCCATCGCGGACGAAGAGGGGCTGTACATCTTCCCGGATGACATCCCTGTCAACATAGCGAATCCGCGCGATCTCGGGTATCTCAGGAGTCTTTTCCCTGATCGTGAGCTGTATGTAGCCGTGGGTTCCGATGTCGTGCTTAACGCGTCGGCATACAGACGGGAACCGGAGGAAAATTCGATACACACATTCAACCATATTGTCTTTGCCAGAGAGGCCCGCAGGCTCGAAGCCGAAGGCACTGCTTATCCTGTGACGGGCAAAGTGATAAATCTGACGCTCGACAAGTTCTATGAGGACATAAGCTCCACAAAGATTCGTGAGAATGTCGATTTGGGGCGCGATATCTCTGACCTCATAGATCTCTCGGCTCAGAACTACATCTACGGCAAAAGCCTCTATGTCCGCGAGCCGGCGTACAAGCACGAAGTGCAGGCGAGGGAGCTGAATATCCATACATACGAGCCAGGCGAGCATGCGGAGATGGAGTACTTCCTGAAAGAATTTGGAAGCAGAAGCGAAGAACTCAGCCAGACTGCTGAATTCCTATCGAGGCCCGACATAAGGCGTGTCACTATTGAGACAGCTGGCGGCAGACTTTCAGCCTCCGCAGGGGCAAAACGCGTGAGGACCAGTGAACTCATGGATGTGTTCGGGGATATAGACATCGCTTCGTACATCCGGAGCAACGCGGGCGGCGAGATAGCGGTCATAGGCGCCTTTTACGTGGCAGGAGGGGAGAATGTCTCTTATCTGAGGCAGATACTGCTCACGGAGCTTTTGACATCACTCATAGCTAAGGATTATTCGTATGCTGTTTTCTATCCGGCGGACGTTACAGCTGTTGATCCGTTAGCCATTTCGACAGTGGTCAGGCAGGGATTCATCAACATATCCTCCGACCCTGACAAACCGGTATACGCGGTCGACATGCGTAACCCTATAGCACTGTTCAGGGATGCCGATACAGTGATCAAGGCTCCGCTCAACAAGAACCAACGGGTCCAGAAAGCTTTCGACAAAGCACATGAGAACCTTCTGGCTGTGCTTCGCAGCATCTATCCGGGCAAATTGCTGCTTTCATTTAATACGAGTGCCGTATACAGCAAGATAGTCGATCTGGTCGCGGCTACCAATGGCGTATCCGTTAAACCGGATCCGATGAAGAAGAGAGGCCCTTACATAGCGGTGCCTTTCGGCAAAGCCCTTTCTGACGTGGTCGTTCCTAACACAGTCACCAAGGCTTTACGCACTGAGAAGTATTTCCGCAACGACCTTCACGGCTTTGATGTCAGAGAATCCAGAGATTATCTGACGCTCGATGAACAGGCGGGGACGATAAGGTCTTTTGCCCGTCCGGTGATTCTTATAGACGACCTGTTGCACTCTGGCCAGCGCATGAGCAAAGTAGAATCCGTGCTGAGGCAGAACGAAGTAGAAGTCCACAAGGTCATCGTCGGACTTCTTACGGGCAAAGCGCGCGATAGGATGAAGATGATGGGAAGGGATATAGAAAGCGCGTATTTCCTGCCATCGATCAGCATGTGGATGAACGAGCGAGACTGCTATCCTTTTATCGGTGGCGACAGCATAGATAGTCCTGATACTTCGCCCGAGTCAGGGGATATCGGGTCGGAGGAGGGTGAGGGAGCTTCTGTCAACTTGATACTTCCGTATACCGGATTCAGTTTTGTAGGCGGAGGAGATCCCGACAGCATATACAGGTATTCCCTGACATGCCTTGAGAACGCTTTGTCGATACTTCGTGTCATCGAAGAGGAGTATCAGAAGACATTCGAGAAAAAGCTCACACTGAGGAGGTTAGGCGCGGTCATTACTAATCCGCGTATGCCGCTTCTCGGGCAGGGGCTTGACTATGATGACCATATCGTGCCTTCGGTTTATGTCGATAATGAACTGCGAAGGCTGAAGAGGCTGTTCATGTTCAGGCATAAGCAGCAGCAGTAATTAAGCGGCCGGATACATACGATCATAAACCGGCCAAATTCATACGGTATAGTAAAATTCTAACCTATGCATGCATTAACAACAGCAACAAAAGGGAGAAATGGAATGAGATTTCTGCACGAATTGCCTGCAGATACAGGCATACAAAATGTGATCGAACTCGGCGGCTGCCCGGTCAATCTTGCGGGGCATAACAGAGTCAACATACTCGCGCTCGGAGATGTAGGGACGACTATGCTCATAGGCCTCAGGCTGCTCGGTGCCGACGTCATTTCCGAAATCGGAATCATGGACATAAGGCAGGAAAACCTCGAGCGTCTGGAGATCGAGATCAACCAGGTGGGTTATCCTTTTGATACTCACAAACTGCCGGAGATCAGGATCTTGGATGAAGAGACTTTGTTCGACTGCGACGTGCTGGTGTTCTGCGCCAGCAGGGGAGTCCCTCCTGTGACCGTAGATTCGGCAGAGCAGGTCGAGGATGTCAGGATGGCTCAACTCGATGCCAACAGGGAGATAATAAAGCACTACGCAACTCTTGCCCGCAAGGCGGAGTATAAGGGGATGGTAGCTGTGGTAAGCGACCCTGTGGATAATCTTGCGGCGGCATTTCTCGATGCGGCGGAGCTCATGCCTTGGCAGATCCAGGGATACGGGCTCGGAGTCATGAACATGAGAGCTCTTTACTATTCACGCAAAGAGCCGGAAGGTTCGATGAGTCTTTATGAGACTGAAGGAAGAGCTTTCGGGCCTCATGGGCAGGATCTGGTTATAGCCAACAGCATCGAACACTATGATGAGGAAGCCTCTCTGAGGCTTACTGAACTGGCAACGAGCGCCAACTTAAAAGTGAGGGAGCTTGGATTCAAGCCGTATATCGCTCCGGCCATATCATCCGCAGCCGTTCCGATTCTGCTTACGCTTCGCGGGGAGTGGCACTACGGATCGGTATATCTTGGGGATAGCGCCAGAGGCGCTTTTATGGGGGTGAAAAACAGACTGACAGAGTCAGGCTTCGAGTATGAGGATGTGCCACTGCCTGACGCGCTGTACAAGCGCATCCTGAATGCTTATACAACGCTGTGTGATATACGCTAAAAGGGGTGACGGGGACTGTGAGAGAATTGATAGTAGTGAGACCTCTCTGCGAGATACAGGGCTGGAACAGAAGGATGGAAGATATTCTGGGGGACATACTGGAAGAGCTCGACAGAGAAGGCACGGATATCACCCTGGTGGAAAAAGCGTCAGAGCTGCAATATACAAGTATGAGAGACCGTCATGTACTCTTTGCCGTGAGCCTGACAGAAGCCGGTGTCAACATGGAGTACTACAGGATGCTCGAGTACTTCAGGTCCAATCCCGACTGCCTCGAAGGATCGTCCGGGGGTATACTGGTTGACGGGCAAAGTGAGCTTTTTACCAAGGCGCTGGCAAGAAGGCTGGCTTTCTCGGCGAATGCTTCGGGCTGCACTTTTCCGGGCAGACCGCTTGTCGAGGCTACCGGAGACCTTAAGAATTTTCACGTCCTTTCCGGTATTCGCAAAGTTGATCTGGAAACGGTTTACGAACAGCAGGTGCGCGACCTCGTTCACAGGATAAGAGATTTTGGCAGTGAAAGCGCGCCTGTGTCTGACGGATCGGAAAGAATTAAGGTGCTCGCTGTCCACGCGAGCTCAAGGAAGACTTCCAATACTTTGCTCCTGTGGGACAAGGTGCGCAGGAACATAGAATACAGAGCCGAGATTACGGAGATATCTCTAAGCGAGGGAGTGATCAGGGATTGCAGGGGATGCAAATATGAGGACTGCCTGCATTTCGGCGAACAGGGCAGATGCTTTTACGGTGGGATAATAACAGAGCAGGTCTATCCTGCATTGATGGAAGCTGATGCGCTGGTGATGATATGTCCAAATTACAATGATGCTCTCAACGCCAACCTTACAGCCTTCATCAACAGGTTGACAGCTCTGTACAGAGCGCACGATTTCAGCCGTAAGAAAATTTACGCGCTTGTCGTGTCAGGCTACAGCGGCGGCGATATCGTATCTGAGCAGATAATAGGTGCCCTTAATTTCAACAAAGGGATGATACTTCCAGGCAAATTCGCCATGGTTGAGACCGCAAACGATCCGATGAGCATCCTCGAAGTGCCTGAGATCGATGCCAAAGCCGCAACCTATGCGAATAGGATAGTATAAGATAACAGTACAGAGGAACCGATATG
>JBGUVT010000322.1:0-2593 GCA_045220485.1 Anaerovoracaceae bacterium
ATCTGGCGGTATGCGCGGGAGAAGGTGCTGCTGTGATAGTCGATCACGAGCGGCTTGAGGAAGACGCGGTTTTCATTATAGACTTCCCGGAGCGCATTCAGGAGTCCGATAAATTTCTCCTCGCCTTCACCGCTCGTGGCTAGTGTAATATATCATTCATTTTTTAACGTAACGAACACTAATTTTTGCACTTGTGACGAGATTGCATAATCTCTTACAAGTGCAGGCAAATCCTTCAGGGACTATGTCAATGACTGTCCTTAAAAACGGGCACAAGTACCTTAGTAGCTTCAGAACGAGCGGATATTACTATTCACTCCTGTAGTTCTTCCAGCTTCTGGATCTTTTTCAAGCGGCGTTCATTACGCTCGTTACGGTACTTATCAATGTCCGGATACAGATGCCTGAGTTTCAGCCTTGCATCTTTTGTTGTGAACTGCCAGTTGACCGGCGAGGGATTTTCATTGTAGCGGGTATTCCAGCATTCCATCTCTGACCGGAGACTCTCGATACTCGGAATCCTTCGATCCAGACATTCACGAGTCATGATATTTATTCCGATTTCAGCGATATCCAGCCAGCTTCCATGCACCGGTGTGTAATGGATATCGAGTTTACGGCGGATTCTGGCAGCCTCTTCAGGAGGAAATGCCTTATACAAAGATGCAATGCTGTGCGTGTTAAGGTTATCCATCACCAGAGTGATCTTCTCAGCTTCCGGCTCAATAACGTCGACCAGGAATCTGAGTTTTTCTGCAAAATCTACTGCTGTCCGGGTCTCTTCAACGCTGTGACGGATCTCCCCGGTATGAGGCTTGATAAAACAGAAGATGCTGACAGTCCCGTTGCGTTTATATTCGGAATCTATCTTTTTGATGTCGCCAGGGCGCATCGGCAGGGGCTCCCTTGTTTCGCCAAGGATCTGATATGGCTTCTCGTCAATACACCACAGCGGGTATTTGGGGTCATAAGGCTGTTCGTAGATATCCAGGATGTCTTCCATCCTGGCAACGAACTCGGGATCCTCTTCAGGAGGGATGCACCAGTATTCATCAAGATGAGGATGCAGAGCGTTGTTCCTCAGCACTCGTCCAATGGTCGATATGCTGATCGGTTCTTCAAGGATGACTTCCTGATCCAGGAGTTTCAGAGTCCACCGGCAATACCCTTCCGGAGGAGCAGAGCATGCTTTTGCTATGATCCTGGCTTCATCCGCACCCGTGACCTTAAGCCTCGAGGTGTCGGAGTTAGGGTTGCGCAAAGGAGTTACAGCTTTCGTAATTCCACCCGTGCAGAATTTTTTTAATGTGTCTACAACAGTAGGAATGGAGGCACCTGCTTTGGCAGCGATCTTCTTGTAGGTGAGCGCATGACCATACCGCTTTTCATCAGCCGCAAGGATGATCGCATATCGGACTCTTCTGTTGTCCGAGTTGGCTTTCCGTTTTGCATGCTGGATCTTTTTTCTCTCCACAGGGGAAAGAGATACTCTGTAACTGCGAGACCTTGCCATGAAAACCTCCGACAAATTCAGGGATGCGAAATTGATGAACAGAAATCTTGCAATTACCGTTATTTTGATAAACGCTTCATCACTTCATCGTATTCGGATCTTACTGATTTTAACTCGGAAGTTAAACTTGAAATCATGGATTCCATAGCTTCCAGCCGCAAGGAAAGTTTAGACATTCCCTGTATAATTTCATTGTCAGTAACATGTTCCGGCGTTTTGCCTTGTCTGGAACTGTCAGGCCATTTTTTTACTGGTCTTCCTCTTTTGGCTGTAGGGATGATTTCTTTTGTCACCGGGTCATATTTACCTATACAGCGCCGCTTTTGTACTTTGCGCTGTTTAGCTTCATCATATACATACTCGGTTTCGTAGGCATAGTAAGTATCATTCTGTTTGTTATAGGATTTTGTTATTGACATACTGCATCTCCTTTAAACTAATATACACTAATATTATAACATATAATACCTATTAGTTCAAGGATAATTTGGTTTATTTTAGTTTAAATTATGAATGCTACGTTACACTAGATGAAAATGCACTCTTGCTTCGGATTACTGTAGTTTGGTATCCCTGGCTCATTTTCAGTCAAAAGGCATTTGCCGCCTCGTAGTAGTTATAGATCGCTCTGCTGAGGTTTCTGGACGCGTCAGAGGCTTCCTCGTTTTCGATCATGCTGCGGCAGTAGCTCAGGGCTCCGAAGGTGACGGTGGCAATGGGGTTGTCAAAGTCGGGTTCGGGCGCCTCATAGATGACGAGCGTGTACATTCTGCCCAGGTCCAACGGAGAGATATGTACAATCTCGGCATAATACATATCTTTATCCTGATCATATCCCAGAATCATATCATTTTCGAGATATCCTTCCTGGGTGGGCAGGTAATCCTCCGCAGTCTTTCCCGCCCCGGGCTGGTAGTAGAACCGGATGGAGACGTCGGTCCCCAGAAGCAGGGAAGCTTTCCCGACCTGAAGTCCGTCCTCCTGATTATTGAGCTCGTAACTGTAGGCATATTCCGTCAGATCCGGCGCGTCTCCGTTCAGAACAGGGTCTTCTCCCGCCGCGTAAAGTCCGGCTGCTGC
>JBGUVT010000323.1:0-2218 GCA_045220485.1 Anaerovoracaceae bacterium
CGATCTTGAGGAATATACGGAAGACACAAGGGGTGCGTACTTTGATATCGCCACCGAAGCGCCGGGCGCTCTGGCTAAGACCACTGATGATGTCATCGGGGCGGTCATGAATATCAAAAGGCACTATGAGATAAACGGGGAGCGGATAGACAGCTTCCGCAGCAAATACCTGACTTATGAAAACAGGGATTCCGCTGCAAAGGTATATAAGGCAGTATTTGAAGATGACCTGAGGGCACATCATAAGGTGCTGAGAAGAAAACTTTTTTCAGCAGTCAGACACGTGCTTTCGGAAAACAGATACTACAGACTCAGAAAGAAGTACATAAGAAGGCTTCTGCACTCAGAAAAGTAGGGTATAACGGATAAGATTATGATCAGGTGGATAATTACTATCATCAGAGACAATATACAGCGCCTGCCGATCACGCTTTGTTTTGCGCGTAAGGATATCAAGAGAGCGCACATGAAGTCCGACCTCGGATGGTTCTGGGCGATAGCCAAGCCGCTCTTCTATATTCTGATGTTTTATTTTGCGATATCCACAGGATTCAAAAACGCGAAAGACGTGGACGGAATCGTGTGCCCTTACTTTATCTGGCTGGCTTCCGGCATTGTACCGTGGCAGTATGTTTCAGATCTTCTGGTAAGCGGAGGAAACTGCTTCAACAAGTATAGAAGCATAATCACCAACTCGAAGTACCCTGTCTCCGCGATCCCAACGATCCCTGTGATATCAAAGTTATTCATCCACTGCATCATGGTAGGTGTGCTTATATTTATCGCGCTGCTCATGGGAGTGAAGCCGAGCATATACTGGCTGCAGCTGCCGATATACATGTTCCTGACAATTTTATTCCTGTACCTGTGGGTAATGATGACCGGGCTGATGAATGTTATGAGTGCGGACGTCCTTGAGTTCATCAGGACTATAAGGACCGCGTTCTTCTGGCTGTCCGGTATCCTGTTCAACTCCAGAAAAAAGAAGAGCCTTTTCTTCGCGTTAAACCCAATCAGATTCATAGCCGAGGGCTACAGGAATGTCTTTGCATATCACGTATGGATCTGGGAGCAGAGAAGGCTGCTGTTCTACTTCTGCATGGTCATGCTGTTAATGACGATCGTTACATTCCTGCTGTACAAGCGAATGGAAAAACGTATGCCTGAGATGGTAGAGGGAGTCAGATAATGAGTGAAGCAGTGATAAAGGTCACCAATGTCAGAAAGACATTCAGGCGTTACAAAAGGAATATACAGAAGGTGCAGCACATGCTGCTGCTGAACAACGCAGGTGAAAAGAACAATGTGTTCCGCGATGTTTCTTTTGAGATAAATAAAGGGGAAAAAGTTGCGATAATAACCAAGCCGGGAGGCGGAAAGACTACTATGCTGAAGCTGATTGCCGGGATCATAAAGCCGGAAAAGGGCAGCATTGAAGTCAGAGGTAATATAACTGCGATCCTTGACTACAAGTGCGGTTTTGACAGCAATCTCACATGCAGAGATAACTATGAAATGAGATGTGCATTGCTCGGATGGCCGCGGGATGTCATGAAGGCGCGTGAGGCTGAGATTTTTAAGTTTGCGGGTCTCAGAAAAGTGAAGGATCAGCAGATGAAGAGCTTCAAGGGATCCGGCATAAACAGACTCAGCTTTGCCATTTACACATACGAAAAGCCGGACATACTGTTGTTTGACGAGAAATTTGTATTTGGAAATAAGAACTACACAGCCAGATGTAAGGAACAGCTGAAGAAACAGATTTCCGACCCGGATGTAACATTTGTGATGTCTGCCAACAGGCTCAACGTGGCTGCCGAGTTCTGTACGCGCGGGATCATTCTCAATGACGGCGTTGTGGAATTTGACGGAAGCTATGAGGATGCATCGGCGTATTACCTTGAAAACATAGGAGCGTCCGCTTCAAGAAAGTCAAAAAACAAGAACGAAGAAGAGGCGGCATCAGAAGGCGCAGCCGATGAAAGTGATAACTATGCCGATGATGACGGCAGCGGAATGGACTGATCTCACCGGATAAACAGCAGACAATTAACTCTCGAATTCACAAACAGAGGCTGTTCAGCCTCTTGTTTTTTATTGTTCTTTTGGGTGCTTAATCAGCTCTTTTAGTGTAAGCGCCTAATTTGAGGCGTTGGATTATGTGAATTGGATTCGGAGCATTTTACTCTGAATCCTTAGAATAACTTTTAGAACACGC
>JBGUVT010000324.1:0-10890 GCA_045220485.1 Anaerovoracaceae bacterium
GAGCTCGGCGGGATACTGGCACTGCAGAAGGCGATCAAGACTCACAGCGTGTACGCTTTCCTGATGGACGGCGTGGATGCAAAACCGGAAAAGAAGGAGGCAAAGCATGATCATGACAGAAAACCCGGAGACGGAAATGAAGCAGGAAACATCTATTGAGATCAGGAGCCCTGAAGAACTCAGAGAACTCATCAACGAGATCCCTGAGGGAACCGTATATTCGATAGATATGGGGGTGATCAGAGTTGGGCAGGAGACCTAATGACGAAAAGGTGCAGGTCGTCAACATAAGGATGGTAAAAGAGCCGTCACTTTACAGCACCGAGAAGATAAGATCGCCGGAAGACGTACTCAAGGTCATAGCAAAGGAGCTTGCGACATACGACAGAGAGGTATTTGCCGTCCTTAATCTCAAAACGAACGGTCAGGCCATTAATCTGAATATTTGCAGCCAGGGAACGCTGGATGCAAGTGTCGTGAGCCCAAGGGAGGTCTTCAAAAGCTGTATTCTCAGTAACAGTGCAGCTTTTATAGCAATTCACAATCATCCAAGTGGTAGTCGTGGATGTGAGATTTCACCGAGTCAGGAGGACAAGGATGTTACGAAAAGACTGCTTTGCTGCGCAGATCTCCTCGGAGTGAGAATGCTTGATCATATTATAGTGGCCGGGGAGACCGGCGATATGTACAGCTTCAAAAGTGAAGGACTGCTGGATCAGCTCAGGCCCGCAAGAGAGGTCTGGGAGAGATAGAAGGAGGACAGATCAGTATGGAAGATTTTGAAGGAAAGACGTTTGATGACGGCATGGTCTCTTACACTATACACAGGCATTTAGCTGTGTTAGAGCGCTATGAAGGCAGGGAAGTACCCTGGGCAAAGGAGCTAAATATAGTATCGTGGAACGGCGGTGAGCCTAAGATCGATATACGAGACTGGGATGTATCGACACATCGGAGAATGTCAAGGGGCATAACGCTTACCGAGGAACAGGCCGAGAAGATGACTATGGCACTTGTACAGAGATACCGCGCCAGAGCCGAGCATAATCTGAACAAGCCGGAAAGAGACTCGTTCGAGCGGTAAACAGATTCTTTCAAACGTACACAATCAGCGGCATGCAGTGTGTTATCATTACTGTGTATGCCGTATTACATGATGGCGATGAAGTCAACAACTCGTAGCTTATCGAGCTGTTTGCCACAGGAAAAAGACGCACACAAATTTGCAGGGGAGGGACAACTCCATGATTGAAACGAAACGGCTTTTATTAAGACCTTTTGACTGTAATGATCTGGATATAATCATGGATCTTTATTCTGATGAAGAAATCATGAGATATATGCCGCTCCCGGTCATGGACCGGGAGATGGTGCAGCATCAGCTGGATAAAAACGTGGCAGGCTGGAAAGTCTCACCTCAGATCAATTATGAAATGGCGGTCATATGTAAAGATACCGGCGGGAAGATCGGTCGTGCAGAGATAACGCGCAACTATTCTGAGGAATCCGCCATGATAGGCTGGATGCTGATAAAAAGCGCGTGGGGCAAGGGATACGCAACAGAGATTGCAAACGCGCTGGTTGATTACTGCTTTAACGAATTGAAAGTGCATCGTGTTTACGGCCTGTGCCATCCTGAAAACACCGCATCCTGGAAGGTGATGGAAAAATGCGGGATGCATAAGGAAGCTCACTACATTAAGAAATGCAAATATACAAAAGCGGATGGGATACGCTGGGAGGATGAACTGGAATACGCAATACTAAGAACAAACATATAAATACCAGCTTTGTAAAGACAAAAAATGAAAACACGAGCAAAGAGAATAACATTCATAATGCTGTCTCTGATATCTCTGGCCTGTCTGGGGATGTGGCTGTTCGCATGTCTGTTTGCGGTCGGTCAACTGTATGATACCTATGATCTGTTGGTATATCTTTCCGATGCACCTATAGCCGTGGCCATCATCATAGGTCTGTTTGCAGCGTTCGTTGGATTCTTAGTGGCGGCTATAAAGACAAAGCCGGAAAAAAGATGAGCGAATCAGAACTATACAAAAAGCTTGGAATACTGACAAAAGACAGAAGCAGGTGGGAAGAGAGCATTCAATATGTTGCATCGCTTCTTACCCATGAGTCTGTAAAGATACAGGCAAAAGCGCTTTGGCTTCTTGGCGAGATGGGCATTGCTTATCCTCTGTCAGTGCAGGATGCTGTTCCCCGGATAGCAGCTTTCTTAGATAGCCCGATACCGCTGTTGCGGGAGCGCGCTGTCAATGCTCTAGGCAGGATCGGGCGAGGCAACTGTCAAGTAATAGAACCGTACTGGACGAGCCTGTTTCGCTTTGCAGAAGATGAGGACGCGAGGGTCAGACTGAGTTTCATATGGGCATCAGAAAACATCGCCACAAATACACCTGATATTTACGGGAGCTTCATGCCGGTATTCGAAAAGCTTCTGTACGACGGGAATGACAAAGTTAGAATGGAAGCACCGGAGATATTCCGCGTTCTTGGCAAGCGGAGACCGGAGTACGTAAGACCATATCTGGAGCAGCTGCGGCAAATATCCGAAATTGACAGAAATGATGTCGTAAGGATCCATTGTCTGGGTGCAATTAAGGCTACGGAACCGGAATTTGAAGACTTCGTTGATATTCATGATCCGTGTCTGCGTTTCCAGAGGTAATGTAATCATAATGATAAAGAATGGTGAACGATGAGCATAATGCATGAATATTTGGATATAGTAGATGAAAAAGGCGAGCCGACAGGAGAGATCGTTGAAAGAAGTATTGCCCACAGTGAAGGTGTTCCTCACAGGACTTCGCACCTGTGGCTGCTGCGCAAAAGAAACGGCAGGACAGAGATATTGCTCCAGAAGCGTGCGGCAACGAAGTCGTTCCCGGACTGCTATGATATCTCAAGTGCGGGGCATATACCGGCTGGCGATGACTATGTTACATCTGCAATACGTGAACTCAAAGAAGAACTCGGCGTTACAGCAGAACCATACGATCTCGTGTGCTGTGGTGACAGATATATTGTCTGGGATGATGTTTTCTTCGGAAAGCCATATCATGACAGACAGTATACAAGAGTATTCCTGATGTGGACCGATATGGATGAAGAACAGTTCATGCTCCAGGAAGAGGAAGTGGACAGTGTTCTCTGGATGGATCTGGAAGATTGCATCAAAGGTGTGAAAAATAACAGTTTTGAAAACTGCATTGCCGTGGAAGAGTTGATGATGGTGTGGCGTATGAGCCTGATCGGTCACGACGACTTGCATTGATATATGCAATTGTTTCGACCGCGCAGATCAATAAGCCGCCAAAGAAATAAGCAACCTGATATTTGTTTAAGAAGAAAGTATGAAAACGAGAAATCTGATCGGTTATCTTATAGGCTTGATCCTGTTTGTAATACTGATTCCGCTGATAATGTGTAAACTTTCGGGTGAAGTGCATCCGAAAGCAGTGCAGTGGCTCTGCTTTGTTGTCATGGCACTGATTGGGATCAGCCTTAGTGTATGGTCGATCGTATACATGAAGAATGTCGGTAAGGGGAATCCTATGGACGCTTTCAATCATGAAGTAGCTCCCCGCACGGTAAACCTGATGACAGACGGTCCGTATAGGATATGCCGTAATCCTATGCTGCTGGGCGTGTTTATATATTATATCGGCATCATCATATGCTTGGGGACATGGCAGTCCGCTGCGATCTTTGCTGTCTACTTTGCAATTATGATGGTTCAGGTCAAGCGCGAAGAAGAGCGCCTTAGGCAGGACTTCGGAGAAGCATACGAAGAGTACTGCCGGACAACAAGTAAACTGATACCACATATATGGTAAGGGATGGAGAATGATATGTATGAATTGATCAGTATTACAGATAACTGCTTCTACATTCAGAGCCCTGCGAAGATGGGTCTTGTCAAAACAGGATCTGATGAAGTATGCATCATTGACAGTGGCAATGATAAAGATGCCGGTAAGAAGGTAAAGAAGCATATTGATGCAAACGGCTGGAAGCTGGCCGCGATATATAATACGCACTCTCATGCGGATCATATTGGTGGCAACAAATACCTGCAGACACAGACCGACTGCAAGATATACGCACCGGGGATCGAGCGCGACTTCACGGAGCATACTGTGCTTGAGCCTTCGTATCTGTATGGTGGATGCCCGCCGAAAGATCTGCGCCATAAATTCCTGATGGCACAGGAAAGCGAAGTGCATCCGCTGACAGATGATGTCCTTCCTGAAGGATGGGAGATGATCCCGCTGCCGGGACATTCGTTTGACATGGTCGGCTTTAGAACACCTGACAATGTAGTCTATCTTGCAGACTGTCTTTCAAGCGAAGATACGCTGAATAAATACCAGATCAGCTTTCTGGTGGATCCGGGAGCATATATTGATACTTTGGAGACGGTCAGACAAATGGAGGCAAGACTCTTTGTTCCTGCGCACGCCGCTCCTGCAGAGGATATAGCAGCACTTGCACAAATCAATATCGACAAGGTAAATGAGATAGCGGACAGGATCGTTGATATCTGCAGGGAGCCAGTGAACTTCGAGCAGATCCTGAAGACGCTGTTCGACACTTACAAATTAAAAATGACTTTCGAGCAGTATGTGCTGGTCGGCAGTACTGTGAGGTCATATATGACATGGCTCAAAGAAAACGACCGACTTCAGGTTCAATTCGAAGATAACATGCTGCTGTGGAGGCGCAAGTGATGCTGCGTCAGCGCATAGTGTTCTACGGATGGGTCCAGGGAGTCGGCTTCAGATACCGTGCGATACATGCGGCTGGTCATTATGGAGTGACAGGCTGGGTTCGTAACGATCCGGATGGCTCTGTTACGATGGAGATCCAGGGTATGCAGGAGCAGATCGACAGCGTCATTATGGCGATCGAACGCGGTACTTATGTGCGTATCGAGCACATGGACGTAAAGACAATACCGCTGATAGATAATGAGCATGGCTTTAGGCCTTTGATATAGTAATACGGGAGGGGACATGAGTATAACACAAACTTTTTACGATAATATGGCAGCTCAGTACGACAAGCTGTTCCTTGACTGGGAGGCTACAACACAAGAACAGGCAATCATTCTGAATAAGATTATTACTGATTACGGATTCGATACATCAGCACATGTTCTTGATTGTGCCTGCGGTATAGGAACTCAGTCAATAGGGCTGGCTGCTCTCGGCTATAATGTCACGAGTTCTGACATAAGTGATGGTGAGCTTGCTGAGGCAAAAGTAAGAGCCGAGAAGAATGGCATTCAGATCCGTTTTGAGCATGCAGATTTCTGTGCTTTATCGGATGCCTTCTCAGAACAGTTTGACATCATTGTTGCGATGGATAATGCATTGCCTCATATGCTGACAAGCGAGAAACTGAATGCAGCTGTGCACAGTATTACAGGTCAGATCAGAGAAGACGGTATCTTTGTTGCCAGCATCAGAGATTATGACAGCCTTCTGGAAGAGAAGCCGCCATATTCACCACCATATATTCATAAGACGGAGAAAGGGCAGAGAGTCTCTTTCCAGACTTGGACATGGAACGATGACAACTACAACCTTGTCCAGTACATTATTGATGATGAGGATGAGCTTAAGGTAAGTAAGTTTGAATGTGAATACAGAGCTACCCGGAGAAAAGAACTTACAGATCTGCTTATGGCAAATGGATGCAGTGAAGTGGTATGGAAGTTCCCTGAAGAAACCAGTTTCTATCAGCCAATCGTGGTAGCAAGAAGAAGATAACGTAGCAAGGAGTAGAATCTTATGGATATGAAAGAAATACTTAAGCAGGTTGCTCTGCAGAATGGTGTCTCTGAAAAAGAAGTCAGAGAAGAAATGGAAAAAGCTATACATGAGGCATATCTCCAGAAATCACCTGCTTTTGTAGAAACATATGGAGACCGTGAGCCAACAGTAGAATTTCTGGAGAACACGGTCAGGCAGGTAAATAAGAGAATGTCGAACTAGGCTGCGGAGCTGAAACACTCATAGTATAAACCTTCAGTTGAGTGAAAGGCGTGCGCGAGCTGACTATACTGATTCTGAAGGGAGAACATTGAAGTGAAAGTACTTGTAATACCTGATGTCCACCTCAAACCGTGGATATTTGACAGAGCCGCAGAAATAATGAAAACAGGCGCAGCGGAGAAGGCGGTCTGCCTGATGGACATTCCAGACGACTGGGGCAAAGAGTATCAGTTGGATTTGTATGAAGATACCTTTGACGCAGCGATCCGCTTCCAGAATAAGTACCCGGATACGCTCTGGTGCTATGGAAATCATGACCTTTCGTATGAGTGGGGACAGTATGAAAGCGGATTCTCGACACTAGCTATACCTGTTGTAAATATGAAGTTAAGCGAGCTGAGAGCCGCACTTCCTGACCGGAACCAGATGGCATATATCCACAGGATTGATGATGTCCTGTTCCTTCACGGAGGCCTTACACACGCTTTCGTGAAGTACTACGCACCGGATATTGAGTACGATGACATCAATGCCGTAGTTGAAGAGATCAACAGCCTCGGCATGCGGGAGATGTGGGATGACGCATCGCCGCTGTGGTTCCGGCCGCAGTTCTATCCCGAGAAGATGTATAAAGAGGCAGAGCTCCTGCAGGTAGTAGGGCATACTCCGGTGATGCAGATAGACAGACTTGGTAATGTGCTCTCATGCGATCTGTTCTCTACCTACACTACCGGAGACTCGATCGGAACAGAAGAATACCTTCTGATCGACCCAGAGACCTGGGAGTATAAGGGAATCAAATAAAGAAGCAGCATATGGATGACAGAATACTTCTTGATGCAGATATACGTGAGCCGCTGATCCTTTATCTTGAGCAGTATTATGATAAGGTAAGGTTTCTTGAAGAGCTTGTCACGGGCAAAGCCAGAGCAGATGTAGTTATGGTGCTGCCGGATAAGGTCTGCGGCATAGAAATCAAGTCAGATGCCGATACCTACACACGGTTGGCAGCCCAAATCAGATACTACGATAAATACTACGACGAGAACTATCTTGTAGTAGGTTCAACACATGCGCTTCATGCCGCTGAGCACGTTCCTGCATACTGGGGGATCATATCCGTGGAGCTTATCAAGGGCGCCGTTGACTTCTATCGAGTCAGAGAAGCAAAACCGAATCCTAAAGCGAAGCTGAAGAACAAGATGAGCCTGCTCTGGAAATCTGAGTTCTCACATATACTGGCCGAAAACAAAATGCCGAAATACGCTCAGAAGAGTAAGAAATTCATAACAGAAAAGCTGATCGAGAAAGTGCCGGAGGAAGTCCTGCACAAGCAGATCAGTGAGGAACTCTTCGAGAGAGATTACACAATATACGACTGAATAAAATGATCAAATATATTCATTATGGAGCAAACTCATATGATCCAACGAGGTTCTTCCCGGTAAAGAACAGTTCATGGGGAACAAAGCCTATGAATGGCGGACTATGGGCAAGCCGCGAAAATGATCCTTTGGGCTGGAGTGCATGGTGCAGAGAAAACCGTTATTCCGTTCAATCGCTTAAACAGCACTTCAGATTCACTGTTTCCACTGACAGCAACATCCTTACTCTTGAAGATCCGGAGCAGCTGAATAACATTCCGAAAACAAAGCCGTGGAAGCCGAAGGACCTGTCGTGGATGGAAGCAATAGAGCCGGGAAAGATACCGTCAGAGGGACAGCTGATGCAGCTGTACTCCCCGAATCCCTGCTGCATCGACTTTGAGGAACTGGTTCGAAATGGCATCGACGCAGTCGAACTGACTAACTGCGGGGCCTTCAGAGACAGCCTGGATATATGGGACTGTAACTGCATTCTGGTCATGAACCCGGAAATAATACAGCCGGAATAACTCATTAACATCCAATATTGAATACATTGCTGCAGGCAAATACGTCTGCAGTTTTTATTATGCAGCAAAGGATGGTGAGATATATGAGTTACTACAGAAACAGAGGTCCTGACGGGAAATCTCAGAAGAAACGAATAAAGGAACTGACAGACGAACTGGAGAAAGGTGTTGTCGAATGCTATAACAGCGAATCATTTCAGACGATCATAAGAACATTTTCACGCTTTCACAATTATTCTCTGAACAACTGCCTGCTCATAGCATTGCAGGCGCCGGGCTCAACCTGTGTGGCCGGGTACGTTGACTGGCAGAAGAAGTTCGGCAGGCAGGTGAAGAAAGGCGAGAAGGGGATCAAGATCCTGGCTCCCTGTAAGTATAAGGTTGAGATCGATGACATGGATGATCCCGGTGCCGGCAGCAGCGGAACAGGATCAGAAAAGAAGAAAACAATAGAGCGGGTCGGCTTCAAGATCGCATATGTGTGGGATGTATCACAGACAGAAGGCAGGGAACTTCCTTCTCTGGATATCCATGAGCTGACTGGCGATGTCAAAGAGTATGAACGATTCTACAAAGCACTTATGAGTATAAGCCCGGTACCGATCACCTTTGAGGACATCGAAGGGGGAGCCAAAGGCTACTACAACGATACCGAGAAGAGGATAGCGATCAAGACCGGAATGAGTGAAGCGCAGACGATCAAGACGCTGATCCACGAGATAAGCCACGCCACATATCACTCAAAAGAAGGCCGTGACAAGGGTTTTCCGCTTGACAAAAGGCACATGGAGACGGAGGCTGAGGCTATCGCCAGTGTTGTCGCCGGAGCTTATTCCATCGACTCTTCCAGTTACTCTTACCCGTATTTGGCATCGTATGCAAGCGGAAAGGACGTCAAGGAACTGAAGGACTCCCTTGAAAGGATCAGGTCCTTCGCTGATGAAATGATAACCGGCATAGATAAATCTCTGGAAAAACAGATCCGGCGTGAGCAGAACCGTGCTTCCCGCGATGAAGCGAGGTGATGATCATGCCTTACTATACAGAAGAACAGATAAAGCAGGCACGGTCAATAGACCTGATGACATACCTTCAGACGCATGAGCCGACGGAGTTGATCCATGTGAGAGGAAACACATTCTGCACTTTGACACACGATAGCTTAAAGATCTCTAACGGGAAATGGTTCTG
The DNA here is from genome assembly GCA_045220485.1 of Anaerovoracaceae bacterium. Taxonomy (GTDB): domain Bacteria; phylum Bacillota; class Clostridia; order Peptostreptococcales; family Anaerovoracaceae; genus Crickella. Next base: position 9,106 of record JBGUVT010000324.1, read on the forward strand.
GTGGAGCAGAGGCTTCGGCGGCACATCTGCACTCGATTATCTGATCAAGGTTAAGGGCCTTCCGTTCATAGAAGCGATGAATATACTGACGGATAATTCCAGAGATTTTCAATTTGAAACTCCAAAGATTTTCAATCGGAGCAACAGCAATACAGAAAGAAAGCTGCTGCTGCCGGAGAAATGCGAGACAAATCTCGAAGTGATCCGCTATCTGACCGGCCGGGGAATAGACCGGGAGATCATCAGAGACTGTATAGATGAAGGCCTGCTGTATGAGTCCCTTCCATATCATAACTGCATTTTCGTTGGCTACGATGAGACCGGCAAAGCTGCATATGCATGCTACCGGGCAACCAACGGAGAAAGGATCATGGGCGATGCCGCAGGATCTGAGAAGAAGTATGCATTTAGAGTCGAGACGAAAAGCGGCAGTCCCGAAGTCCTGCATATCTTTGAATCAGCTGTGGATCTCTTATCTTTCGCTACGATCATGAAGATGCAGACCGGCAACTGGCGGGCAGAACCGATGGTATCTCTCGGCGGAGTATACGCTCCGAGTCCGAACAGACCGGGAATGAAGATCCCGGCAGCTCTGGATAATGCGCTTCAGAACCATCCTGAAGTTAAGACTATAGCCCTGCATCTCGATAATGACTATGCAGGCAAAAGCGCTGCAAGATCCATCTCAGAGCAGCTGCAGGACAGATATTTGATAAGAAATGAGCCTCCACCTAGCGGGAAGGATTGCAACGATTTCCTGATGCGATTGCGTCAACATAACAGATCAAGACAAATGGGCGCGTCCGGATATGAGCATCCAAGATGAAAGAATTAAAAGATACTCAAATACAGCAGAAACATATATCGCGTGCAAGTCAACGACTTGTATTGTTATTCGAACATAATTCATCTTCTCATCATGTTTCTGCGCAAATAATATGTATAATGTACAAATAATTGGTTAACAATGGAGGGCGAATCATGAGAATAACTGTAGTAGGCGGAGGAAATATCGGGACGCAATTCGCTGTTCACAGCGCTGAAAAGGGACATTCAGTTACGATTTACACATCATGTCCCGATTATTTTGCAGAGCATCTTACAATAATCGATAAGGAAAATAAAGTCATCCATGAAGGAAACATCGTGCTTGCCACGAGTGATCCTCGTGAGGCATTCCATGATGCGGATATGATCTTGATAACGATGCCTCCAACCATGATGATACCATTGGCGCAGATGATATATGAGAATACGGATGCGCATACAATAATAGGCTTCGTACCGGGAAACGGCGGTTTCGAATTCGTATTCAAGGGCTGCATCGAGAGGGGGAATGTGTTATTCGGTATTGACCGGGTACCAGGTATAGCAAGGCTTACCGAGAGAGGTAAGACAGTATGCTGCTCCGGCTACAAAGAAAAACTCTATGTTGCAGCGCTCCCATCGTGCAAAACAGATGAATGTGCAGCAATTATAGAAAGCATATATGATATTCCGTGTGTCAGGCTGCCGGGCTTTATGGCGTTGACTCTTACGCCATCAAACCCAATACTTCACACGGCAAGACTCATGACTATATTCAGAGATTATGAGCCGGGAGTCACTTATGATCATCTGCCTTTATTCTATGAGGAGTGGGATGACGCATCATCGGAACTTCTTCTGGCGTGTGATGATGAGATACAGGAGATTTGCAGGGCATTGCCGGAATTCGGCCTTGAGTATGTTGTGTCTGAGCGTGAATTCTACAATGCGAATACAACAGAAGAAATGACACATGCG
>JBGUVT010000325.1:0-19102 GCA_045220485.1 Anaerovoracaceae bacterium
ATGCCTCCTATGGCATATGCATCGGCCGTCCGCTCGCAGTATCCAAGAGCAATAATAAAGAAAATAATTAAGGAAAAAGCCGAGTCACTGCCGGGCGTCCTTGGCGTTCTGACAGCAGCTGACGTGCCGAACAACAAAGTGGGCCATATACAGCAGGACTGGGATGTCATGATAGCAGAAGGCGATACGACAAGGATGGTGGGGGACACCATATGCGTCGTAGTTGCTGAATCACCTTACATACTTGAGCAGGCCAAAAAAGCGGTAAAAGTAGAGTACGAACCTCTCGAGCCTGTGAGAAGCATATCCGAGGCCAGAGCTGAAGGAGCACCGAAGGTCCATTCAGGCGGGAATCTCTGTCAGACGAGACACGTAACGCGCGGTGACGCAGCGAAAGCACTTGCGGAGTCGGCATATACTGCGACGGCATCGTTCACAACTCCGTTCACGGAGCACGCCTTCCTTGAGCCGGAATGTGCCGTGTCGTTCCCGTACAGGGACGGAGTCAAGATTCTCTCGACAGACCAGGGAGCTTATGACACCAGACACGAGGTGGCTATCATGCTCGGCTGGGAGGATTGTCAGGAACGCATCGTAGTAGAGAACCAGCTCATCGGTGGCGGCTTTGGCGGCAAGGAAGACGTTACGACACAGCATCTGACTGCTCTGGCAGCGCTGAAGTACAACAGGCCGGTGAAGATGAAGTTCAGCCGTGCGGAATCCCTCAGGGTACACCCTAAGAGGCACTACATGGAAGGGACTTTCACTGTTGGCTGCGATGAGAACGGCATACTGACAGGCCTCGACTGTGAGATCAATTTCGATACAGGCGCTTACGCAAGCCTGTGCGGACCTGTTCTTGAGAGAGCATGCACGCACAGCGTTGGCCCATACAATTATCACAACACGGATATCAGAGGATTCGGATATTATACCAATAATCCTCCTGCGGGAGCATTCAGAGGATTTGGTGTATGTCAGAGCCAGTTCGCTCTTGAATCACTCCTGAACGTACTGGCAAAGAAGGTCGGGATCAGTCCATGGGAGATAAGATACCGCAACGCGATTGAGCCGGGCCTTGAGCTTCCGAACGGGCAGATCGCGGATGTATCAACTGCGCTGAAAGAAACTCTCGTAGCTGTGAAGCCATACTTTGACGATGCGCCGGAAGACAGGGTAGGCATAGCCTGCGCAATGAAGAACGCAGGTGTCGGAGTAGGACTTCCGGATAAAGGCAGGGCAGAACTCAGAGTAAAGGACGGTCTGGTATGGGTATTCACTGCTGCTTCAGATATAGGCCAGGGATGCCAGACTGTATTCCTTCAGGATGTTGCTCAGGCAACAGATCTGCCTATTACAAAGATCTGGATCGGTAACAGCAACACAGAGAACGCGCCAAATTCAGGAACCACATCAGGATCCAGGCAGACGCTGGTAACAGGCGAGGCAGTAAGAGGCGCCGCGCTTATGCTCAGGAAAGCCATGGATGAAGAGGGCGTCACTGAGGATACTCTGGATAAACTGGAAGGCAGAAAATTCTTCTATGAGTATTTTGAGCCTACAGACAAGCTGGGGTCAGACAAGCCGCATCCGAAGAGTCATATTGCATATGGCTTTGCTACAAACGTGGCGGTGCTTGATGCAGAAGGAAGGGTCACCGATATTTATGCGGCGTTTGATGCCGGCAAGGTAGTGAACCCGCTGTCAATGTCAGGTCAGATAGAGGGCGGCGTACTGATGAGCATGGGATATGCGCTTACTGAGAGCTGGCCTCTGAAGGACTGCGTGCCTACGGCTAAGTACGGAACTCTCGGTCTGCTGCGTTCGACTGACATTCCGGAACTCCATGCGATACACGTTGAAAAGGATGAGCTTCTGGAAGCATCATACGGCGCAAAGGGCGTAGGAGAGATCACATCGATACCTGCGGCACCTGCGATCGCCGGCGCATATTACGCGAGAGACGGAGTCCTCAGAACGAAGCTCCCGCTCGAAAACACATATTACACAAAATCTAAAACAAAATAGTCCTTCATTGACAGGAGGAACAGCATGAAACTCATTAAAAACGGAATGATCGCTACTGATACGGAAGTTTTCAATGGCGACATCCTGATTGACGGAGAAAAGATTATCGAAATTGGAAGCGGCCTGAGTGCTGAAGATGCTGAAGTCATCGATGCAAGCGGAAAATATGTGCTTCCGGGTGCTGTGGATGTGCATACGCATATGGACCTGGACGTTGGATTTGCAAGGGCTATAGACGATTTCTACGATGGCACCGTAGCAGCGGCGTGCGGAGGTACTACTACGATAGTGGACCATATGGCGTTCGGCCCTAAAGACTGCAGCCTCTGGCATCAGGTTAATGAATATCACAGACTGGCGGACGGCAATGCGGTCGTTGACTACGGATTCCACGGAGTATTCCAGCATCTGCATGATGCGACTCTCGGTGAGATGTGCGAGATCAGCGAAGAAGAAGGAATCACAAGCTTCAAGATCTATATGACTTATGACTACAGGCTGCATGATGACGAGATCTTCAGGGTCCTGAGAGCCGCGAAAAAGGCGGGCATAGTCATAACAGTCCACTGTGAGAACCACGGAGTCCTTACGCAGCTCAGAAAGGAATTCGTCGAAGCAGGCCACGGCGAGGCAAAATATCATCCGCTCAGCAGACCTGCGAGATGCGAAGCAGAAGCCGTCAACAGGATGATACATCTGGCGGCAATGGCGGGAGATGCACCGCTCTACATAGTGCACCTTTCAAGTGCCGAGGGTCTTCATGAAGTACAGAAGGCCAGATCTGAAAACAGACCGAATCTCGGAGTTGAGACCTGCATACAGTATCTGATCCTGACGGATAAGGAGTACGAGGACCCGAAGGAGGGTCTCAAGGCGATCATGTCTCCGCCTCTCCGCAAGGATCAGGACAGGGAAGAGCTGTGGCAGGCGCTTGCCGACGGCACGATAGATACCGTTGCTACAGACCACTGTCCGTTCCACTTCAAAGCCGGTAAGGCTGAGAAGCAGTACGGAAAGGACGACTTCACGAAGTGTCCTAACGGAGCGCCGGGCGTTCAGGAGAGACTGATACTGCTCTTCTCGGAGGGATTCATGAAGGGACGCATCAGCCTGCCTCAGGTAGTTAAATACAGCTCTTCGAACCCTTGCCGCATGTTCGGAATGTACCCGCAGAAGGGAAGCTTCGAGCCGGGCACCGATGCCGATATAGTCATCATCGATCCGGATAAGAAGACTGTGATCAGCGAAGATTACATACGCGGAGCTTCGGACTATTCATGTTACGAAGGAATGGAGCTGGAGGGATGCATTGAGAAGGTATTCCTCAGAGGCGAGGAGATCGTAAGTGACGGAGAATTCCTCGGAAAACGCGGCGACGGAAGGTATCTCAAACGGGGAAAGAGCATACTCGCAGTCTGAAAAACAACTGCATCAGAAAAAGCTAAAATAGTTTTAGCTTTTTCACCGAAATCTGTTGAATTACCTGGCAACAGGTATATAATAAAATTAATTAAGGCAAACAAAATATTTTTAAGGAAGATAAAACTGAGGAACACAAGGAGAGAGATTATGTCAAAGGCAACAGAACTTGCAGAAAAGCTCGCGAAGCTTAACATCGCAGACATGTATGAGAACGATTTCTTTCTGACATGGGAGAAGACAGACGATGAAATCGAGGCGGTATTCGCTGTGGCAGACGCACTCAGAGACCTGAGAGAGCGCAATAAATCCACAAAGATCTTCGACTCGGGACTCGGTATCTCGATCTTCCGTGACAACTCAACAAGAACACGTTTTTCATTTGCCAGCGCCTGCAACCTGCTCGGACTTGAGGTAGCGGACCTCGACGAGAAGAAGTCGCAGATCGCTCACGGTGAAACCGTACGCGAGACAGCTACAATGATCTCATTCATGGCAGACGTTATTGGTATCCGTGACGATATGTATATCGGCAAAGGAAACGCTTATATGCACGAGTTCATGGACTCGGTCACACAGGCACACGAAGACGGAGAACTCGAGCAGAAACCGACACTTGTAAACCTGCAGTGCGATATTGACCATCCGACACAGTCAATGGCCGATGCTCTGCACATCATCCATGAGTTCGGCGGTTTGGAAAACCTGAAGGGAAAGAAAATCGCTATGAGCTGGGCTTACTCCCCATCATACGGAAAACCTCTTTCGGTTCCTCAGGGAATCATCGGACTCCTGACCCGCTTCGGAATGGACGTAGTTCTTGCTCATCCGGAAGGATATGAGGTTATGAGCGATGTAGTCGAAGTGGCTAAGAAGAACGCAGCTGAAAACGGCGGAACATTCACAGTAACAAATGACATGAAAGAAGCTTTCAAGGATGCTGATGTCGTATATCCTAAGAGCTGGGCTCCTTTCGCGGCAATGGAAGTGCGTACAGACCTTTATGGCAAGGGCGACTTTGACGGTATTGACAAACTCGAGAAGGAACTGCTCGCTCAGAACGCGACACATCAGGACTGGCTCGTCGATGACGAAATGATGAAGCTGACAAAGAACGGCCTCGATACTCTGTACATGCATCCGCTTCCTGCAGACATCCAGGGTATATCCTGTGAGCACGGTGAAGTTACCGCAAAGGTATTTGACCACGCGCGTGACTCCCTCTACAAAGAGGCATCCAACAAGCCTTACATCATCGCAGCCATGATCTTCCTTGCAAAGGTTAAAGATCCTGTTGCTGCACTTAAGAAACTTGACGAGGAAGCAAATCCAAGAAGATCATTCTAAGAAGAAGGTGCACCTCAATGAAAAAGAAAAAAATCGTAGTCGCGCTCGGCGGCAACGCCCTGGGCAGCAATCTGGTAGAACAGATGAGATCCGTAACGGATGCAGTAAAGCCTATAGCTGATCTCATTGAGGAAGGGTATGAAGTAATCGTTACCCATGGAAACGGACCGCAGGTCGGAGTCATACAGGATGCCATGACACTGCTCTCAAGAGAGAACCCTGAAAAGCATCCGCACTTTCCTCTGTCCGTATGCACGGCCATGAGCCAGGGATATATCGGATACGATATTCAGAATAAGCTGAGAGAGGAACTTCTTGACAGGGGCATAAAAAAGGATGTTACAAGCGTACTTACACAGGTAGAGGTAGATCCTGATGACCCTGCATTCCAGAATCCTACGAAGCCTATCGGACCTTTCCTTACAAAAGAGGAAGCTGAGGCCAAAAAGGCACTTAGGAACCACGTCTTTATCGAAGATGCCGGAAGAGGCTACAGGAGAGTTGTAGCAAGTCCTGAGCCAAAAGCTATCATTGAGATCGATACGATCAGAACACTTGCTGACGCCGGTCATATCGTGATAGCTGTAGGCGGCGGCGGTATCCCTGTGACGAAGGCAGAGAACAACCATCTTAAGGGCTCGCCTGCCGTTATAGACAAGGACCGCGCGTCGGAGCTCCTTGCGGAAGAGCTGGATGCTGACTTCCTGATCATTCTCACTGCTGTTGAGAACGCAATGATTAACTACAAGAAGCCGGATGAAAAGAAGCTCGGTGATATCACCGTAGAAGAGGCTAAGAAGTACATTGCTGAAGGACAGTTTGCTCCTGGTTCAATGCTTCCGAAGGTTGAGGCGGCAGTGAAGTTCGCCGAGTCCAAGCCTGGAAGAGTGGCTCTTATCACTCTGCTTGAGAAAGCAAAGGACGGCATCAACGGAAAGACCGGAACGCGCATCCACGCATAATAAAAAGCGCGCCTCCGTGAGGCGCGCACCATTGCTCAGTTTTACCCGGCAGATGATCTGATCTCGTCGAGGTAACTGTAGAGGGTGTAGGTCGAGATGCCGAAATACTGGCAGACTTTAGGACCTGACTTGGTAATGAGGAAGGCTCCGCGTTCATCAAGGAACCTTATGGCGCGGATCTTCTCATCCTTGCTCATCATAGCTGTAGGCTTGCCAACCAGTTTTACACTGTGGTCAAGCAGCTCGTCGAGCAGGTCGGAAACATTTCCGGATATCGATTCAGGCTCCTGATCCTGCTGATCCTGACCGGTAAATGCGCGGATGGCATCATCCACGGCAACAAACATGCTTATGTCGTAATTGATGCCCATGAGTCCTATCACTTTCCCGTCATCATCACGGATGAAGAGGGTGGTGGACTTCAGGACTCTTCCGTCAGAAGTCTTCGTAAGGTATGAGATGCGGTCTTCGATCAAATCAGGATTTTCCCTGAGAGACTCCAGCACTATGTGCGACGGACCGTCCCCTATGGAGCGGCCGGTAACATGACCGTTCTCGATCGCTATGATGGTATGCTCATGATTATCGCCTCTGAGGTCGTGGATCACGACTTCGCAGTTGCGGCCGAACTGGCCGGCGAGGCCTTTGGCTACATGAGCTGCAAATTCAAATCTTTTATCAGGCTTCATATGATGCTCCCACTTTCGTATGACGCTTTTACCAATACTAATATTTATTTTAGCAACAAAAAAATTTTTACACAATAAAAATGATTCATTAAAGACACGGAGGTAGATAACAATGATTCCGGATTATGAAGCTATAAAGAAAGCCGCAGAAAACTACGGACCAGAGATCAGCAGATTCCTGAGAGATATGATCTCGCATCCGAGCGAAAGCGCTGAGGAAAAGGAAGTAGTAGCATGCATAAAGGCCGAAATGGAAAAGCTGGATTATGACAAGGTTGAAGTAGACGGTCTCGGCAATGTTATCGGCTGGATGGGAGACGGAGACAAGATCATTGCCATCGATTCCCACATTGATACAGTAGGTATCGGAAATATCAACAACTGGACTCATGATCCTTATGAAGGATATGAGACAGATGACATCATCTACGGACGCGGCGGATCCGACCAGGAAGGCGGAATGGCTTCGGCTGTATACGGTACAAAGATCATGAAGGATCTCGGGCTTATTCCTGAGGGCTACAAGATCATGGTAGTAGGTTCCGTAATGGAAGAGGACTGCGACGGAATGTGCTGGCAGTACATCGTAAACAAGTACTTCAACGGACCTGAAGACGCAGCTTCGAAGATCGACTTCGTAATCTCGACAGAGCCTACAGACGGCGGCATCTACAGAGGACACAGAGGCCGTATGGAGATCAGAGTAGATGTTAAGGGCATCTCCTGCCACGGCAGTGCTCCTGAGAGAGGTGACAACGCTGTCTACAAGATGGCTGACATCATCAGCGACGTAAGAGCTCTCAACAACAACGACTGCACAGAGAGCACTTCGATCCGCGGACTGGCAAAGATGCTCGATCCTAAGTTCAATCCGGATCATTATGAGGATGCAAGATTCCTCGGACGCGGCACATGCACTGTATCCCAGATCTTCTACACATCACCGAGCCGCTGCGCTGTTGCAGACTCCTGCGCTATCTCGATCGACAGACGTATGACTGCAGGTGAAACCTGGGACAGCTGCCTCGAAGAGATCAGACAGCTCCCGAGCGTACAGAAGTACGGCGATGATGTAAAGGTTTCGATGTACATGTATGACCGCCCGTCCTGGACAGGCGAAGTATACGAGACAGAGTGCTACTTCCCGACATGGATCAACAAGGAGAGCTCGGCTCACGTAAAGGCTCTCGTAGAAGCTCACAAGGCACTCTTCGGAGACAAGAGAATCGGCTCGCCAAGTGCAATGCACCTCAGAGACGGACGTCCGCTCTGCGACAAGTGGACATTCTCCACAAACGGCGTTTCCATCCAGGGACGTTACGGAATCCCTTGCGTAGGCTTCGGACCTGGAGCTGAGAGCCAGGCACATGCACCTAACGAGATCACATGGAAGCAGGACCTCGTTACATGCGCGGCACTCTACGCAGCAGCTATTCCACTGTATCCTGACCAGGAGAAGACAGGCGATGTAAGCCAGTTCCGTCAGGGTAAGACGAACAACGACATCAAATAATACGCATATGCTTTTTAGCGGCACATCCCGTCGCAGATTCCCTCGCGTCGCTGCCACGCTCCGTTCGTGACATTTGCTGCGTGTGCCGTTATCAGGTCAACATATTCCGGCCCCGTACCATTTACAATGGTGTGGGGCTTTTGTTGTTAAAGTGCCTTATTTATGATATTCTCACTATGTATGGGCAACTTTATTAAACACATTAATAGAGAGAGGGAAAACCGATGAAAAAAATGGAAGAAATGATACTGAAAGAGGGCAAGGTGCTGCCGGGCGGAGTGCTCAAGGTAGGCAGCTTCCTCAATCAGCAGGTAGATACAAAATTCATGAAGGAGATCGGAGATGAGATCGCGCGTCTGTATGAGGGCGAAGGTATCACCAAGATACTTACCATCGAATCATCAGGTATCCCTATCGCCATCTCGGCAGGATTCGCAATGAAGGTCAAGGTAGTCTACGCCAAGAAGAACAAGTCGTCGAATGTTTCAGGCGATGTCTATGCAACTCCTGTCAAGTCATTTACACACGGAGTTACCAACAATGTCGTAGTTACTAAGGAATACCTTTCACCTGATGACCGCATTCTCGTAGTCGATGACTTCCTTGCTCACGGAAGTGCACTTACCGGGCTTATAGATATAGTCAGTCAGGCAGGTGCGACTCTTGTAGGCTGTGTTGCAGCGATTGAGAAGGGCTTCCAGATGGGCGGAGACAGACTGAGAGCCCAGGGCTACAGAATCGAGTCTCTTGCCATCATCGACGAGATGACAGATGACGGGATCACATTCCGCGAACAGTAAAGACAAATAACGAATGAATATAACTATCGGCGGATTAAATATAAACTATAAGATAAGCGGTCCGGACGGGAGCAAGGATGCTCCTGTTCTTGTGGTGCTCCAGGGATGGGGCACCGGGATGGAAATATACGATTCAGTCGCGGCTGCTGTAAATGACAGGTACCGTGTAGTGCAGTTCGACCTTCCGGGATTCGGCGCAAGTGACGAGCCTGAGGAGCCATGGAATGTCGATGCGTATGCGGACTTTTTCTGCAGCTTCATGGAAGAGCTGGGAATAAAGAAAGCAACACTTCTCGGTCACTCTTATGGCGGAAGAGTCATCATCAAACTTGCGGCCAGAGACAGCCTTCCGTTTGAGATAGAAAAGATCGTACTTGTGGACAGTGCAGGCGTGATGCCTGAGCGCAGTGCATCACAGAAGTTTAAGGTAAAGCTTTACAAGATCAAGAGGACATTCCTCATGAGCAAGCCGGTGCACGCTATGTTCCCTGAGGTCATCGACTACTGGATGAGCAAGCAGGGTTCTGAAGACTACAGAAACGCAAGCCCGATAATGAAGAGATGTCTTGTGCTGGCAGTCAACGAAGACCTGCAGCATCTGATGCCTCAGGTGAAGCAGGAAGTGCTGCTCGTATGGGGCGACCTCGATCTGGATACGCCTATCAGCGATGCTCATAAGATGGAAGCGAAGATGCCGAATGCGGCTCTTGTTGTGCTGGAGGGGACAGATCATTACTCATTCCTTTACAAGCCTGTTGAATTCAGGAATATCCTGAGGGCGTTCCTGGGGATCGGAGGTGCGGCATGATAATACGCACTCTGATCACACTTGCGCTTGCTGTACCTGCATTCTGGCTGACAATGCGTTTCAACATGCACATGTTCCAGCTCAATACTTACATGAACAACGAGCAGAGCGCATGGCTCGCAAAAAACAGGCATCTCCAGTGGATACTGTATTTTGCAGTCGCACTCGGTGCTGTCAGGATGTTCGTGCCTCTTGCAGGCCTGGACTGGCTGACAACCGTAACTGACGTGCTTGTCTGGATCACCCTGATAGTCATAATACTGGTATACAGACTGCTCATTGAGATGAACTCAAAGAAGCCGCTCAAATTTACCCCTAGGGTGAAGAGAATGGTCGCGACGATAATCGTTGTTAACGTGCTTATCGTGCTGGTATGCTATGCGATGGTTCTAATCAGGAACGGAAGGATCGAAGCATGGAATCTGGCTCCGCTTGGAGGCTTTCTGCTTGCGATGGTCGGGCTTCAGCTTGGAGAAAACATGCTGGCAAACAGCATCAACCGTCCGATTGAAAAGGGTGTGAACAACCATTACATAAACGATGCGAAGCGCATACTTAAGGAGAATCCGGATCTCACCATTATCGGTGTCACCGGAAGCTACGGAAAGACGAGTGTAAAGTTCTACCTCGAGACTCTGCTGAGGCAGAGGTACAGAGTGCTCGTGACCCCTGAGAGCTACAACACTCCGATGGGGATCGTTATCACTATCAGGAAGTTCCTGAAGCCGACACATGAGATATTCGTCTGCGAGATGGGTGCAAGATATGTGGGAGAGATCAAGGAAGACTGCGATCTCGTGCATCCGCATCACGGCCTCATAACTTCGATAGGACCTCAGCACCTCGATACATTCGAAAGCATGGAAAATATCCGGAAGACGAAGTTCGAGCTTGCTGATGCTGTACCTGACGGAGGCATACTTTTCCTGAACGGTGACAATGAATATATCGCAGAAGAGCTGGAGCGCAGAAAAGGCAGCAGACCGCTATACGATAATCCTGTCATGTATCACTCGCAGAAGATCGGCAGCGGTTATTACGCATCGGATATAGTCATTACAAACCACGGAACTGACTTCACAGTGAATGCTCCGGACGGAGAATCGGAGAGATTCTCCATGAAGCTCGTCGGCATGCACAATGTAATAAATGTTATGGGTGCGATAGCCGTTGCACACGAGTTCGACATTCCGCTGTCGGAACTCCGCATACCTGTGAGAAGGATACAGAGTGTGCCTCACCGCATGGAGATGAAGAACCATGGCGATGTTACGATCATCGACGATGCGTTCAACTCGAACCCGATTGGATCAAAAGCAGCCGTTGAAACGCTCGCTATAATGGATGGAATGAGAATACTCATCACACCGGGAATGGTAGAGCTCGGCGAAGACGAGGCAGAATACAACAGAAAGTTCGGTACATATGCGGCAGACTGCTGCGACAGGATATTCCTGGTCGGCAGAAAGCATACCGAACCTATAAAAGAGGGAATACTCAGCAAGGGCTTCCCTGAGAAGCATCTGGAAGTATTCGACAAAGTAGAAGACGCAATCAGCCGCGCATATGCAGTGAAGACTGATAAACATAAATACATTCTGTTGGAGAATGACTTGCCAGATAATTACTAGAATGAGTTGCGCCGGCTTATATATGCCAGCCGGGTAACTCGAGAACGCCGGCACTTAGCGATTGACAAGCGTCAGCGCAGTCAGAGCTTAGTACCGCTGCGTTCGAATGTTAGCGAGAGCGGGCCCGGCGGTATATATAAGCCGGCGCAGCCTTACATAGGAGATTATTATGAAAACGAAAGTCGCTATGATGTTCGGCGGAAAGACCGTCGAGCACGAAGTGTCTGTAATATCCGGCATCCAGGCCATCAAAAGCATGGATACCGATAAATACGAAGTCATACCGGTCTATATGACCAAGGAGAATGACATGTATACCGGCCCGGACGTCGGCAAGATCGAATCGTACCGTGACATCCCGACGCTGCTCAAGCATTCGCAGAGGGTCATCATGGTGAATGAAGGGGGCAGGGTACAGCTCGTGCCTTATCCTGCTAAAATGTTCGGCGGACAGAAGCCTGTAGCCATCGATATCGCCTTCCCGGTAGTCCACGGCACCAACGTTGAGGACGGAGCCCTTCAGGGATATCTGAAGACAGTCGGCATTCCGTTCGTAGGGCCTGATGTAACATCGTCCGCAATCAGCATGGACAAGTTCATCACCAAGGCGGTGCTCAAGGAAGCAGGAGTGCCTGTTCTTGACGCAAAGGTCTACACCATGGCTGACTACGAGTATCCGGAAAAGATCGCGGAAGATATCGAAAAGACATTCGGATATCCGGTAATAATAAAGCCGGTGAATCTCGGCTCCAGCGTGGGTATCGGTGTTGCGAAGAGCAGGGACGAGCTTATCGACGCTATCGATGACGCGTTCAGATACGCAGCCCGCGTTATGGCGGAGCACGCTATATCCAAACTCAGAGAGATCAACTGCTCGGTGCTTGGCGATGAAAACGAAGCGACGGCGTCGGAGTGCGAAGAACCGCTGACATCCGGTGAGATTCTCAGCTATGAGGACAAATACGTCAACAGCGGCGGCAAGAAGGGCGGAGCAAAGGGCGGAAGCGGCTCCAAGGGAGCAGGCATGGCCAACCTTTCGAGAAAGATCCCGGCTGAACTCAGTCCGGAGAAACGCGAGGAGATCCGTGAACTTGCCGTAAAGGCGTTCAAGGCACTGGGCTGTTGCGGAGTGTCGCGCATAGACTTCATGATAGATGAAGAGAAAGACAAACTCTACTTCAATGAGATCAATCCGATTCCTGGTTCGCTCTCGTTCTATCTGTGGGAGCCTGTGGGTGTTCCGTATAGGGAACTGCTTGACCGCATGATACAGCTTGCTCTGAAGAGGGCAAGAGTAGAGGAGTCTCTCACATTCACATTCGATACAAATATTCTCGCTAATGCGAAACTGTAAGGAGTAAACATATAATGGCGCTTGATGGATTCAATGAAATTTACAATGATTTTTACGGACCTTCTGACGATTCTCTGACCTCCAAAGAGAGGAGAGAGAGAAATGTCAGGGACAAAATCAATCAGCTTTCAAATGAGGGCAAAGCCCAGCTGAGCATAGAGACTGAGGTCGAGACTATGGAAGAAGCCGAGAGAAAGCCGGTGGCCGTGGCGACGAAGACTCCGGGGGAGGAGCCTGAAAAACCGAAAGAACCTGAAAAGTCGGGTATGGAGGAGCTGAACGAGCTCGTCGGACTGAAGACGGTCAAGCACGATGTTGAGGAGCTTATAGGACTGGCCAAGGTAAGAAAGATGCGTGAAGAGAAGGGAATGAAGGCGGTTCCTATGTCACTTCACCTTGTTTTCTCGGGTAATCCGGGCACAGGCAAGACAACAGTCGCAAGAATCCTGGGCAAGCTTTACAAGGAGATCGGTATCCTTTCAACAGGCCAGATGATCGAGACCGACCGCTCCGGACTTGTAGCCGGTTACGTCGGGCAGACAGCTATCAAGACTCAGAAGAAGATACAGGAAGCTATGGGCGGCATCCTGTTTATTGACGAAGCCTACATGCTTAATCAGAAGGACGAAAACTTCGGCCAGGAAGCGATCGATACCATTCTTAAAGCTATGGAGGACCACCGCGACGAGTTCATAGTGATAGTTGCCGGATACACGCAGCTGATGAAGGAATTCGTTGAGAGCAATCCGGGACTGAAGTCCAGGTTCAATAAGTTTTTCGAGTTCCCTGATTACACGAACGAAGAGCTTCAGGCGATATTTGAGCTGCAGTGCAAAAAGTATCAGTACAAACTGACTGAAGAGGCTGATAGAGCCGTGCGTGAGGAGATCATAAGGCTCGAGGAAGCAAAGGGCGAGAACTTCGCGAATGCCAGAGAGGTGCGTAATCTCTTTGAGAAGATCATCGCCAATCAGGCAGCAAGAGTCTCAGCACTCGAAGACGTTGATGAGGAGACACTCTCCACCATCACCATCGATGACCTTACGGATAAATTCGAGGAAGAATACGAAAAAGAACTCCAGGCAAGAGCCGCAAGAGAAGCCGAGGTCGAGGAGGCGCTGAGAGATGTTGCTGAAATGAACGGTGAAAACCAGCAGACGGCGGAAGAGAGAGCCGGAGAGATAGTTGAGCTTTTAAAAGAACTTGCTGACGAGAACGGCGAGGGAGCCAAAGGCGGCAAAAAGAAAAAGGTCAAAGCTCCGAATAAAAAGCCGATCATAAGAAGATAACTCACAGACGAAGAGTTTGGAACGACGAATCCCTGACGATTATTCCGAAATGATAAATATGTTTGCGCAGATGGTGCCTGAAACGCCATCTGCGTTTTTTTATGGCAAATGATGCCGGTGGAATAAACTTATTGCGAATTGCAGCTGGCCGGCAACTTCAGTGTTACCTGCCGCATTTTCATTCAAGGCAGTTTCTGATTACAGACGATTTCCCCAAAATGGAAGTGTATTCACGGAAATGAATAATAACACTGCGATTACAGGCACAAAGCATAACTGTAAAAGGAGTTCAAAAAAAGTTTCTACATAAAGTCCGCAAATTATAAATCCTATGTAGAAAAGTTTAAACGATTGCCTGCCTGGATTCTGCCAGCATTCACTAAATGAGACATCACGGACAGGAAGAGGAGGCTGCAGAGATAGGATCCTTGTTTTACGTACACATTTTGGCGCTTTTCATAGTGGCTTGCAGTGATTATCATCAGTGAATAAAAAAACATAATGAAAACAGGAGGGAGTTTCTACATGAGACCCCCAATATTTGCGTTTCATGTAGAAGAATCTGCAAATTTCCTTTTTGATAAGTGGCAGACATGTGATAATCATCGTATTAAAAATAAAATAACGATTCAATTAAAAAATTATTAGCACTCATTTACAGTGAGTGCTAAATTTTTCTTTACAAGCCTTGAAATCTGTGCTATTGTTGTTCTGTAAAAAACAGGGAGGATGCTATTTTGCACAAAAATGGCAGGCGCTGATCTGAACTCAGAACAACCTGGATGCAGATCCGCGCAAACAGGCCGCATCCGAAGCCGCATGCTGAGGCATTGTGTACACGGCTTTTGCGGTTTCCGGATCAGGCAGCTGATTATGTTAATAAATCTTCTTACAGGAGGTATGCATATATGAACATAGAAAAATATACTCAGAATGCACAGCAGGTGGTGCTTGACTGCCAGAACATCGCGGTCGCCATGGGCAACCAGATGGTAGACGGTGAGCACATTCACCTTGCGCTGCTCAAACAGCAGGACGGGCTGATCCCTAAACTTCTTCAGTCCATGGGCGTAAATATCATTGCCGTTACTAAGGACGTCCAGGCAGAGGTAGACAAGATTCCTAAAGTATCGGGCGGCGGCGACGGCATGTACGGTACACGCAGATTCAACAAGATCTTCATGGACGCCGAAGCTGTAGCGGATCAGTTCAAGGACGAATTCGTAAGCGTGGAGCACATTTATCTTGCGCTTCTTGCAGAAAAGGGAACACCGAGCGAGAGGATATTCCTCAGATACGGAATAACCAGGGATAAATTCCTTGAAGCCCTCACAAAGGTGAGAGGCAATCAGAGGATCACAAGCCAGAATCCTGAAGATAACTACGAAGCACTCGCCAAGTACGGCAGAGACCTCGTTGAGATGGCAAGGGCAGGCAAGCTGGATCCGGTCATCGGCAGGGACGCCGAGATAAGACACGTTGTACAGATCCTTTCAAGACGTACAAAGAACAACCCTGTGCTCATCGGTGAGCCGGGCGTAGGTAAAACGGCGGTAGTCGAAGGCCTTGCCCAGAGAATTCTCGCAGGCGATGTTCCTGAGGGGCTCAAGGACAAGACTGTTTACGCTCTTGATATGGGAGCTCTTATTGCGGGAGCCAAGTACAGGGGTGAGTTCGAAGAAAGACTGAAGGCAGTTCTCAATGAGATCGAAAAATCCGAGGGAAAGATAATACTGTTCATCGACGAGATCCACAACATCGTCGGAGCGGGAGCAGCTGAAGGAGCCATGGACGCAGGCAATCTTCTGAAGCCGAAGCTGGCGAGAGGAGAGCTGCACTGCATAGGCGCCACAACTCTTGATGAATACAGAAAGTACATCGAAAAGGATGCGGCTCTCGAGAGGAGGTTCCAGAAGGTGCTCGTCGATCAGCCAAGTGTTGAGGATACCATTTCCATTCTCCGCGGACTCAAGGAAAAGTTCGAGATCCACCACGGAGTCAGGATCACCGACAGCGCGCTGATCGCATGCGCTACACTGTCCGACAGATATATCAGCGACAGATACCTGCCGGATAAGGCAATTGACCTCATGGACGAGGCGGCTGCACGTATCCGTACCGAGATAGACAGCATGCCTTCGGAACTCGACCAGATATCCCGCAAGATCACCCAGCTCGAGATCGAAAAGCAGGCGCTGTCCAAAGAGGAGGACAAAGGCTCCATGGCAAGGCTTGAGATACTCGAGAAGGAGCTGGCTGAGCTCAAAGACAAGAGCGCCGGCATGAGAGCGCAGTGGGAGAACGAGAAGGCTGAGATACTCGAAGCAAAGAACCTCAAGCAGCAGATCGAAGACATAAAGCTCGAGATCGAGGATGCCGAAAGACAGGCTGACTACGAGAAAGGCGCCCAGCTGAAATACGGCGTGCTGCCTGATCTTGAAAGACAGCTCGAGGAGAAGAAAGCTGCTGCTGATAAAAGAGAAGAGGCCAGACTCCTTCAGGAAGAGGTAACCGAAGAAGAGATCGCAGAAGTCATCTCGGGCTGGACAGGCATTCCTGTGAGCAAGCTTGTTGAGACAGAACGCGATAAACTCCTCAGATTGCCGGATATCCTGCATAAGAGGGTCATTGGCCAGGATGAGGGCGTAAAAGCCGTCTCAGAGGCGATTTTGCGCGCCAGAGCGGGTCTCAAGGACGAGAACAGGCCTATTGGATCGTTTATCTTCCTCGGACCTACGGGTGTCGGCAAGACCGAGCTTGCAAAAGCTCTCTCGGAGTCACTCTTTGACAGCGAGCGCAACATGATAAGAATCGACATGTCAGAGTATATGGAGAAGCACTCCGTATCGAGACTGGTAGGAGCGCCTCCGGGGTACGTCGGATATGACGAGGGAGGTCAGCTGACAGAGGCGGTCCGCCGCAAACCTTACAGTGTCATCCTCTTCGACGAGATCGAGAAGGCTCATCCGGATGTGTTCAATATCCTGCTTCAGCTGCTCGATGACGGTCGTCTGACAGACAATCAGGGCCGTACGGTCGACTTCAAGAACACTATAGTCATAATGACTTCCAACATAGGAAGCGCCGACCTCATCGACAATATGAAGGATGACGGAACCATAGATCCTGAGGTGGGGAAGCTTGTAATGGCTCAGCTCAAGGCCGGATTCAGACCGGAGTTCCTCAATCGTATCGATGACATCATCCTGTTCAGCCCGCTCACAAAGGATCAGATCAAGGGCATCATAGAGCTCTCGTTCAGGGATATCGCAGACAGGCTCAAAGACAGGGATATCGAGCTCAGCGTCACTGACGCGGCACTCGAATTCATAGCTGATGAAGCTTACGATCCTCACTACGGAGCAAGGCCGATAAAGCGCTATCTGCAGCAGCATGCAGAGACTGAGATCGCTTCCGGCATAATCAGAGGCACAATTCTTGACGGACAGTCACTTATTTGCGACTCAGATGGAGAGAAACTGGTGTATACTTCTAAGTGAAGAGGTTAACGGGCAAAACGTACAACAAAGAGATAAGGCATGGCCGCAGACAGAAAACATATCGCATTGGGTGATCTGATGATGCTTGCGGCCACCATGATATTCGGCGCGATGACGATATTCTCAAAGCAGATACTCGCCGAGCTTGAAGTATTCAACATGGTGGCTCTCAGGTTTTTGATTGCCTTCGCAGCGTGTTTTCTTGTATTCAATAAAAGATACCGCGGTCTTGACAGAAAAACGTTCCTGCACTCAGGGGTGCTTGGGACGTTTTTGTTTATTTCATTCGTTTTCATGGCACTCGGCTGCAAATATACCACCGCCTCTAACGCGGGATTCATGATGAGTATGGTTGCGTTCTTTACTCCATTTATTGTGCTGGTCCAGGAGCGCATATTTCCGGACAGAGTCCAGATCGCCAGCGTCATCATTACGCTTATAGGAGTAGGGCTTATGTGCCTTTCACAGGGGTTTACTCTCAATAAGGGTGATTTTTACTGCGTATTGAGCGCACTCTTTTATTCTTTTCAGATGCTGTATACGGAGAGATATGCAGAACAGCATGACCCTATAGTGCTCGGTACTCTCCAGCTGCCGTTTGTGGCAGTATACGGATTCATATTTTCATTTATTTTTGAGGATTCTTTCAGGCTGCCTGCGAGCGCCATGGGGTGGTGGCAGCTGCTCTATCTTGCGCTGGCATGCGGAGCTCTCGGCTTTATCTTTCAGACGATGGCTGAAAAGCTCAGCTCAGCAGCTCATACGACACTTATATACGCTTCAGAGCCGGTGTTTGTGGCGCTGTTCTCATTCCTAATGCTGGGTGAGCAAATCAGCGCCCGTCAGATGGCGGGCATAGTACTGGTATTCATCGGAGTATGGATAACGGTAAGACCAAAAAATACAGATGAGAGGTTGATCAAAGATGCAGACTGAACTCGGAAAGAAATTCTGGATATCCATGCTTGTATTCGGCCTGATGGGGCAGGTGGCATGGGTAGTTGAGAACATGTACTTCAACGTGTTCATCTACAAGATGTTCCACGCTACGGCTGCGGACATATCGGCGATGGTCATGGCGAGCGCCGTAACAGCGGCACTGACCACGATCATCATGGGAGCGGTATCCGACAAAGTCGGAAAGCGCAAGGCCTTCATGAGCGTGGGGTATATGATCTGGGGACTCAGCATCATAACCTTCGCGTATATCCACAGCATAATGCTTACCATCGTGATGGACTGCGTAATGACATACTTCGGCTCAACTGCGAATGATGCCGCTTACAATGCCTGGCTGACAGACAGGGGAGATTCCACCAACAGAGGAAAGATAGAGGGAGTCAATTCCATGATGCCTCTTGTCGCCGTGCTGGTGGTATTCGGAGGCTTTATGAGCTTCAATCTCGATGAGCATTCGGCATGGGTCACCATATACTACGTGATAGGAATAGCTACTACGCTGATAGGCGTACTCGGATGGTTTCTCATAGAAGATGACCCGGGGCTGAAAAAATCCGATGAGAGCATGGGCGAAACGCTTGCCTACAGCTTCAGGCCGTCGGTTGCAAGGGACAATAAAAAGCTGTATCTGACGCTTCTCAACTTTGCGATATTCGGAATATCGATCCAGATCTTCATGCCGTATCTGATCATCTACTATGAGCAGACTCTGGGGCTTGATAATTACGTCATGATATTCGCTCCGGCTATAATCCTGGCTGCTGTTGCTACAGTCTTCTACGGAAGGCTTTATGACACCAGA
>JBGUVT010000326.1:0-20216 GCA_045220485.1 Anaerovoracaceae bacterium
TCGGGCATCCCGCAGGTGGAAGCCGAACTAAGAGGGCAGAAGGATATGAGCTGGTGGCGTGTGATCGTCTGCAAGATGACGGGATGCACGCTGGCGATAGGAGGCGGACTCGCGCTTGGCCGGGAGGGGCCGAGCATTCAGCTCGGCTCGATGGTCGGCAAGGGTGTGGCCAGAGCCGGCCATCGCCTGCTCACCGAGGAGCGTCTCCTTATAACATGCGGGGCGGGAGCAGGCCTCTCGGCCGCGTTCGGAGCTCCGCTTGCAGGAGCCATATTCAGTCTCGAAGAGCTCCACAGAAATTTCTCAGCTGAGGTCCTTCTGACTACCATGGCCGCAAGCGCAGCGGGCGATTTCGTAGTCGCTAACGTTCTGGGACTGACCCCGGTTTTCGGCTTCGATATTGAACACGCTCTTCCTCTCAGGTATTACTGGGCTTTGATACTGCTCGGACTTGCTTTAGGAGTCTTCGGCGGTTTCTACAACAGGACTATAGCGTGGATGCAGGACAGATTCGATCATCTGGGAAAGTCGTTCTCATCATTTGCATGCAGGCTGCTCGGAAGAAGATACAGCATCATAAGCGACGGGCTGCATCCGACGATCCCGGGAGAGCGTTTCGAAAGAACAGGCCGCATGCTCGCGGCATTTGCTCTTGCTTACATACTTTTCTTTGTGTATCCGGACGCGCTGGGAAGCGGCAGCGGACTGGTGGCGAGGATAAGCCATGGGGAATTCACGCTGGGAGCTCTGGCGGTACTGCTCATAATAAAATTCGTTTTTTCGACGGCAAGTTTCGGATCCGGTTCACCGGGCGGCATATTCCTGCCTCTTCTGGTGCTCGGTGCTGTCACAGGAGGTTTCTTCTCGAGGCTGCTCGGACTTGCCGGAATGGATCAGAGCTATATAACGGCATTTGTAGTTACTGCGATGGCGGCTTACTTTGCTGCGATAGTACGCGCGCCTGTGACAGGAGTAGTGCTGATCACAGAAATGACGGGAGACTTCACGACCCTTCTGCCGCTCGTCCTTACATCGCTTATAGCTTATCTGGTTGCTGAGATGCTGGGCACAAAGCCGATATATACTCAGCTGCTTGAGAGGATAATGGGCAAATCACCTGCAGGCAGGGCAGCCAGGGGACACAGGGCATCACTGCGCGACAGAAAGACGGTCATTGACGCAGAAGTGGATGTCGGTTCACACATGGACGGAAGAACTGTCGCTGAGTTCGGTCTTCCGCTAGGCACTCTTATAGTCTCCGTATTGCGTGAAGGCATTGAGATTATACCGGACGGACATACAATACTCAGGGCTGGCGATGAGCTCGAGATACTTACAAGAGAGAACGATCTTGCGGATGTGGAAAGCATAATCGATTCGGCCTGCCGTGTGGTAGAGAAAGTGCCGGAGAAGAACTGATAAAATTCACATATTCAACGAATAACGGATACTGTATAGTGTTACAATCTCTTTGTACGGTCAGTCAGTAAGGATGCGCATGCATCAGCATACAAATTTTTATGATCAGAAAAGTCATTGGAATCTATTACAGCCCGGCCGGGGGCACAGAAATGATGACTGAGACTCTGGCAAGGAAATTAGGCGCCATTCTCGACGATTGCAGTCCTCTTGATGTCAGCGTTGAGTGTTATGACATGCTCAGAGAAGATAGCAGCAGCATCGCATTTGATGATGAAACTGTTGCTGTCATAGGCATGCCGGTTTATGTTGGAAAGATCCCTCTGCCTGCAGCCAGAGCCATGCACAATATTGCCGGTAACGGAGCCATGACCCTCGCCGCTGTTTCGTATGGCGGCCGCAAGTATGGGAACGCTCTGTTTGAGCTCAAAAGGCTGGCTGAGGAGTGCGGCTTCAAGGCTATAGGCGCGGGAGCCTTCATGGTCAGTTACATGGCGAGGAGAGGCAGCGCCAGAAGCGCTGTACCGGCTATCGATAATGAAGCTATAGCGGACTTCAGTAAGGCGGCATCTGAAAAGATCAAGAGACTCGCCGGCTGTGAGATCGAAGAGCTCAGGATAAAACCGATGCCTGTAGAGGTAAACGGGCGGATGCCTGTACACAAGATCAGCAGGATCTCTCCGAAAGCAGCTGCTGTAGCACAGGGAGTGTTCAACAAGATGAGCGTTCTGAGGAGAAGATCGGAATGGTTTCTATAGATTGTATACAATAAGGGAGAATTAGACCTTCAAAGCGACAATAAAATGCAGAAAAGCAATTATAAATAAAAGAGGTGCCAGGCACCTCTTTTTTGGTACAAAAAGCGATAAGCGCTGAAAAATCAAGAAAAACAGATTGACCTTATGCTCACGACAGAATAAAATACATGTATACATTTTGAGTGCAAAATGACTTCACCTGCAACATATTAAAGGCTGGAGACTATGGATATGAAAACAAGAGATGAAATAGAAATGGAAGACATCACTAAAAGAAGGACCAGACTTAACGAGAAGACAAATCTTCTTGAGATGGAAAACCATCACTATGAGGTCCAGGACATTCCTGATCCTAATCTTTACCGTGAATTCTTCGAATATACTGAGATTCCTAAGGTGGGTTTCAACTTCAGAACAAGCCCGTTCGGAATGCCGGATCAGGTATACATTACTGACTCTACTTTCCGTGACGGCCAGCAGTCAAGGGAACCTTATACGACCAAGCAGATAGTAGAGATCTTTAAAATGATGTCAAAGCTCTCAGGCCCTAAGGGAATAATCAGACAGACCGAGTTCTTCACCTATTCGGACAGGGATAAGGAAGCAATAAGGGCATGTCAGGATCTCGGACTCGAGTTCCCGCAGATCACAACATGGATCAGAGCTAAAAAGGAAGACTTCAAGATCGTTAAGGAGATGGGCGTCAAAGAGACGGGCATTCTGACCAGCTGCTCTGACTACCATATCTTCTATAAGCTCGGCATGTCCCGCAAGCAGGCGATAGATCACTATCTGTCGATCGTGTATGACGCGTTCGAAGCAGGTATCACTCCGCGCTGCCACCTCGAGGATGTTACAAGGGCAGACTTCTATGGTTTCGTAGTTCCTTTCGTCAGCGCTATTCAGGATATGGCTGCGGAGGAGGGCATGACCGCAAAGGTCAGAGTATGCGATACTATGGGATTCGGAGTGCCATATCCGGGAGTTGCTCTTCCTAGATCGGTACCGGGTATCATCTACGGTCTTCACGAATATGCGAGAGTGCCGAGTGCATGGCTTGAGTGGCATGGCCACAACGATTTCTACAAGGCGGTAGTCAATGCGGCTACTGCATGGCTCTACGGCTGCGGTGCCGTAAACTGCACACTCTTCGGAATAGGAGAAAGAACGGGAAATATCCCTCTGGAGGCTATGGTATTTGAGTATGCACAGCTGAAGGGTACTCTTGACGGAATGGATACGACGGTCATCACTGACCTTGCCAGATACTATGAACAGAATGTAGGCTACACGCTGCCTCCGCAGACACCGTTTGCAGGAGCCAATTTCAACGTTACAAGAGCCGGCATACACGCCGACGGACTCCTCAAGAACGAAGAGATATACAACATCTTCGACACCGAGAAGTTCCTTAAGCGTCCGCCTCTGGTCAACGTCAGCCAGAGCTCAGGAGCAGCGGGCATTGCTCATTGGCTCAATGCAAGCTATGGCCTTAAGGGAGACAAGCAGGTCAACAAGCACAGCGCTGTAGTCATCTTTATCAAGGACTGGGTAGATGCCGAATATGCATCAGGCCGTGTGGCAGAGATAGGTGCGGCTGAGATCTACAACAAGGTCAACGAATTCATGACCATGCAGCAGTAAGCTGATTGCCGGGGATTAAAAACCCCGGCTTTTTTAAGTTCATTTAAGTATGAGGGCCTAATATGCGCTTGTAAACAAAATGCAGGGAGGAGAGGAGACCCGACAATGAAAAAACAAAGAAGGATTAAAAAGATACTGGCGTGCATCATTGCATCCACAATGATATACGGACTGTGTGCATGCAGCGGACAGTCTGCAGGTGACAGCACCGCAGATGCAGCTGATTACCTGACTAAGGAAGACATCACTGTCAACGAGACTATCACAAACGATGCGGATGGTGAACATGCCATAGAGGTAAACGCTGAAGAAGCCGAATACTCCAATACAGGCGTGACCAAGACGGGCGATGCTGATGGAGACGAAGCTGACTTCTACGGAGAGAACTCCGCGGTATTCGCGACTGAGAAAGGAACGCTGACCATAAAAGACTCGCTCATTGAGACCAACGGAACGCATGCAAATGCCGTATTCTCTTATGGAGAGGGCACGACCGTGAATATAGCTGATTCAGTGATCGAGACTCAGGGAGACTGCTCGGGAGGAATCATGACAACCGGCGGCGGAACCATGAACGCCGAGAACCTTACGATCAACACTTCCGGACGCTCATCGGCAGCAATAAGATCTGACCGCGGAGGCGGTACCGTGAATGTTTCAAAAGGCTATTATAAGACCACAGGCATGGGGTCTCCGGTCGTCTACTCTACAGCAGACATAACAGTCAGCGATGCGTATATGGAATCGACAGTATCACAGGGCATCGTTGTGGAGGGCAAAAACTCGGTGACTCTCAATAACGATACGCTGATCGCTGATAACAATACCAAGAACAGCGACAAATCCGATTACTATCAGGCTGTCATGATCTACCAGTCGATGTCCGGAGACGCAGCAGAGGGAACTTCATCATTCACTGCAGACGGCGGAAGCATCACAAACAAAAACGGAGACATATTTTTCGTGAACAATACAGCCACCGAGATCAGCCTGAGTGGTGTTGAGATCACCAATGAAGACGCAGATGGCGTTTTCCTGAGAGCTGAGGCTGCAGGATGGGGCAATGAAGGCTCCAACGGCGGCAAGGTGAACATGAATGCATCGGGACAGGTCATAAACGGCGACATGGTGGTCGATGACATTTCGACACTCAATCTCTATCTGAAGGACAAATCGGCATTTACCGGCTCCATCAACAGCAGCAGCCAAAGCGGAGACGTATATGTTGAGATCGAAGACGGAAGCACGTGGACGCTGACAGCAGATTCATATGTTTCGGGCCTTACAGTCAGTGAAGGATCGGCAATCGATCTGAACGGTCATAAACTCTATGTAGACGGCAAAGAGTATTCTGCCGGATCCGCATCGACAGGAGAGGCATTTGACATAAGCACCGGCAGCGGTTCTGCCGGCGTTGCTCCTGACGGAAATGGCGGACCTGGAGGAAACCCTCCGGATGGTGAACCTCCTGAGAAACCGGATGGGAACGGCGGACCTGGAGGAAACCCTCCGAGCGGTCAGCCGCCTGAAAAGCCGGACAATAACTGATCATATAAAGGTGGGTCTGAAAAAGGCCTGCCTTTTGGCTTGCAGCAGGCTTCTTTTATAGGTGCTTTGTTCAAAATGAAAAATATTTTTACATTTTTGTCAAATATATTTGACATATTGCTATTCAGGGTGTATTATGACCTCGCAAGGGACAGAAAAAAGGGACAGAAAAAATGCTGTCCCGGAGGAGGTAATATCATGAGTACAAGCTATGCAGCCGGTCTGGCGTTCGGCATCGTGACCGCTTTGATAATATTCGCTCTTATATGGAAATTCAGCAGGAAGTCGATGAAGGGTACTTTTGACGAAAGACAGGAACTCGTAAGAGGCAGAGGTTACAAATATGCAAGTTTCACATTGCTCGGCCTTCTGACTCTCGACCTTCTGCTCGAAAGCTATGGCGCATTCGAAACACTGCCTGTCAGCCGTACATTGGCAATATTCTTCATGATTCTTGCTGGAGTCATGGTATATGCGCTCTACTGCATAAAGAATGATTCATACTTCGGTGTAGGTACCGATACAAGAACGTACCGCGCTGTTATGTGGATCGTCATAGTATGTAATGCAATCTCCGGGTTTTCAGGCCTGAAGGACGGAGCAATGGTGGACGGCAAGCTCGCATTCGGTCCGTGCGCATCACTGATGTTCTGCCTGGCTTTCGTGATCATCATGATCTCGATCGGCATAAAGCAGCGCAATCTGGATGAAGAAGAGGCGGCAGAAGATGATATGTGATATTATCTGAGGCAGGGCAAAGGAGCACTTATGAAAAACCTTAAGATGAAATCAGCGCGCGTTGCCAAAGATCTGTCACAGCAGCAACTTGCAGATCTGATAGGTGTATCGAGGCAGACGATAAGCGCAATAGAAAAGGGTGACTACAACCCCACGATAAACCTGTGCATAGCGATATGCCGGGAACTGGGAAAAACCCTTGACGAACTCTTCTGGGAGGAGTAGGAGAGAAGTCTGATGGTCGACATAGACAGATTTTATGAAATGCTCAATGAAGTGTGCGAAGAGCTTCCTGACGATTTCTTCAGGGAGCTTCATTACGGCGTTCAGCTGTCCGATGATTACAAGCCGTCTCCATATGCGGAAAACGGAGATCTGGTGATCATGGGTGAATACACCAGATCAGGACGGGGCAATAAGATCACAATTTACTACGGATCTTTTGCGCGCACCTGTGCCTGGATGTCAGAAGAACAGCTGAAAGACAGGCTAAGAGGAGTAGTAAGGCATGAGTTCAGGCATCATATGGAAAATCTTGCCGGTATGTACGGAGTGGATTCACTCGAACACGAAGATATAGAAGAGATAAAGGATATGGTTTTTGCCAGAGAAGAGAGGAAAAACAGCAACAACGGATAAATATAGTTTTTTTTGATGCATTATAAGCGTTAATATTTTAACAATGGTTGAATAGAAGCATTACTTTGTGATATTTTTCACATCGGTTTTTCCTTTTCGCAGGGCATGTATCAGAAGTGATGCCTGTACCCGGCGAAGACCGGAAACCATGGGGCAGAGAACATGATGTATTTTGGTACGATCAGGTTCTCTTTTTATTTTGCAAATAAGCAGATTTGCATCAAGGTAAGGAGTAATAATGGAAACACTAGTCAGCATCAATTCAGCGATCAACAATTTTGTTTGGGGCGTTCCTGCCATGGTCTGCATCCTGGGTATCGGCCTCTATCTGAGTATCCGCACAGGATTCATTCAGATAAGGAAGTTCGGGCTCGCAATGAAGGAGACTTTCGGTAAGATTTTCACCAAAGGTGAAAAGAAAGAGGGAGCAATCACTCCGTTCCAGGCTCTTTGCACCGCACTTGCAGCAACAGTCGGCACAGGAAACATCGCCGGCGTAGCAGGAGCACTCGCAATCGGCGGTCCGGGAGCAGTCTTCTGGATGTGGATCTCGGCCATACTGGGTATGTGCACCAAGTTCTCAGAAGTAACGCTTGCTGTTCACTTCAGAGAGATCGATGACACAGGTACATATGTCGGTGGACCTATGTATTACATCAAGAACGGTCTCGGCAAAAACTGGAAGTGGCTCGGTGCAGTTTTCTCTATCTTCGGTATTCTCGCGGTATTCGGTACAGGAAACGCGACACAGGTAAACACGATCACGACATCGATCGACACTGCCCTCATTTCGTACAACGTAATGGGAGCATCGGGCATCAAGCTGCTCAACCTCATCATCGGTATCGTGCTCGCTATACTCATCGCGTTCATACTTATCGGCGGAGTGCAGAGGATAGGAGCTGTAACAGAGAAGCTTGTTCCGTTCATGGCAGTTTTCTACATTCTCCTTGGCCTCGGCGTCATCATAATCAATTTCAGATATGTTCCGGGAGCTTTCGCATCAATATTTGAAGGAGCATTCAGCCCTAAGGGTGTTACAGGCGGAGTAGTCGGAAGCATGTTCCTCAGCGTGCAGAAAGGTATCGCAAGGGGAATCTTCTCCAACGAAGCCGGACTCGGTACAGGATCTATGGCCCATGCCAGCGCAGATGTAAATCACCCGGTAAAGCAGGGCTTCTTCGGTATCTTCGAAGTGTTCGTTGACACTATCGTTATCTGCACCATGACAGCACTGATCATCATCTGCGGACGCGCTTCGATCGTGTACGGTCAGCCGGCAGGAGCAGAGCTTACAATCGAGGGCTTCACAAACACATACGGAAGCTGGGTATCGATATTCACCGCTGTGGCCATGTGCTGCTTCGCGTTCTCGACTATACTCGGCTGGGGACTTTACGGAACACGCTGCTCCGAATTCATCTTCGGAAGCAAGGCCGCCAAGCCTTTCCTAATCATCTATGCTCTGGTAGCAATTCTCGGAGCTACTATGGATCTCGGAGTCATCTGGGAGGTCGCTGAGACATTCAACGGACTTATGGCGATTCCGAACCTGATCGGCGTATTCCTGCTCTCGGGAACAGTTGTAAAGCTTGTCAAAAACTACTTCAGCGACGAAGAGTACATCCCTTATCACGAGCAGGCAAAAATGCTTAAGGGTAACAAATAGATTATTTAAATTTTGAGCGGATATCTTCATATCCGCTCATTTTTTCTGCTCCGTATGTGTTAGAATCTAAGCATGCTTCAGAACTTTATTATATGCGTAAATGCCGTCATTCCGTCGGCCATATATCTCATCATCGGAATTATCCTGAAGGTGACAGGAGTGGTGAAAGATGAAGATGTAAAGAAATTCACTCATGTGGTTTTCGTGACTCTTTATCCGTTTATCATGTTCGACAATCTGTACGGAAAAAACATCGCAGATAATATGGATGTAAAGCTGGGCCTCTATGCAGTCGTCTTCACGGCAGTGCAGTTTGCTGCCTCGTGGATCTTCGTATGTTTAATAGAGAAGGATAACTATCACAGAGGCGCGATGATACAGTCTCTTTACAGGAGCAATTACGTTCTTATGGGCTTTCCGATTGCGGTAAACCTTTTCGGTAAAGGCAACATAACAGCGGTCGCAATCATAATGATGCTAGTAGTGCCGTTCTACAACGTAACAGCTGTCATACTGTTTGAGACCTTCCGAGGCGGAAAAGTGAACTTCAGACAAATGCTGAAGCGCATTCTGACCAATCCTATTATTGATGGAGGTATCGCGGCATTCATAGTGATGATACTCGGCATAACTCTGCCGCAGCCGATCGTGAATACCGTCAGTACGCTGTCGGATGCCACTGCGCCTATAGCGATGATACTGCTCGGAGCAGCACTCAATATAAATGGGTTCAGCAGCGACAAGTGGCGCATAGCATTATGCACCATCGGGAAGCTGGTCGTTTTCCCGTCATTCGGTATAGCCGGCGCTGTACTTCTTGGAATAAGAGGTGTACAGCTCATCGCCATAACACTTATGACTGCGGCACCTGACGCACTCGCATCCTACGCGATGGCGAGTTCAATGGGAGGCAACGGAAAACTTGCCGGAGAGCTCGTTGTTATAACCACAATAACATCCTGCTTTACCATTCCGGTGTTCTTATTCATACTTAAAACCAATGGCTTGTTTTAGCGCCGGCATGCAGAGATGACCGGCAGCAGTGAGGATTTACTGATGCATGACAGATTAAAGATTAAGAAACAGCTTCTTGAACATGAGAAGATCAGCTATGCGAGCGATGTGATCAAGCTTCCGAAGGGCGGCATAGACTGCAGTGAAGGGTGTAACCCTTACGGATTTCCGCCGGCCTGTGCCGATGTAGTAAAGAACTTCGATACGTCGAAGCTCGGCCCGTATCCGCACAGCCAGGCGCTGTACGATGCCATAATCAGGTACTGGAAAAGCCAGTGCTTCGTTGAGCGCGAGAACATCCTTATCACTGACGGCAGCATCAACGCCCTCTATGTGATAAACAACATGTTCGATACGCACAACGCGATGGTTCTGGGCATATCACCCCAGTTTACCGACTATTACATGCATGCCGAGATGCTGGGCATCGAATACGCTCCTTATCAGCTGAAGAGGATACACAATTACAAATTCGACTCATATGAATTCATGTCGATGCACTACATCGCCAAGACATATGTCAATGCTTCCGATGAGAAGAAACTCTATAACTTCATTTATATCGACAACCCTAACAACCCGACGGGTCAGGCTATCGATATTGAGGATATCGAGAAGATAGTCTCAAATGCGCTCAAAAATGACATCACTGTTATCATTGATGAAGCCTATGGCGATTTCATGCCAAAGAAGAACTCAGCTGTAAGGCTCTGCGAGAAGTATCCGAACCTCGTAGTTGTGCGTACTCTGTCGAAAGGCTTTGGTCTTGCGGGCATGCGGGTAGGCTACATCATCGCGTGCAAGGAGCTCATACATTGCATGAACAAGATGGTGAACCCATATATGGTTGGAGAACTTTCGCGCGAGGTAGCAGCTGAGGCACTCAGGCATCATGAGTTCATAACCAGGAGCAAGAGGGCATTTGCAGATATGAAGAAGGAGATCCGCCGGGAGCTTGGATGCACCAGGCATAATCCTGAGGGTGCTTCGGGCAGACTTCATATGGCGGAGACTCTCGATACAAATTCGCTGCTTCTGCTCTATCACGATGATAAAAATATCAATCTGAAGGACGAATTCTTCAGCAGAGGTGTGCTGGTCATAGACGGCTATGATTTCAAGGGGCTCGACTCGACTGCGGCGCGCGTGAGGCTGCCAAAGAAAAGGGAGTTCCCGAAGCTTCTCAAGGCTATAAAAGAGATCAATAAATTATAGGGAGCCGCTCCGGCGTCTGCCTTAAGGTAAGAGGGACAATATGAGTACGGAACTGCTAATAACCAGCGTATTGCTCGGAGTCGGGCTCGCGATGGACGCTTTCAGCGTGTCGATCGCAAACGGTCTGGCAGACAGCAGCATGAATATGAGGCGCATGTTCTCGATAGCAGGCACTTTTGCCGGCTTTCAGTTCCTGATGCCGATGATAGGATGGCTTCTGGTTACAGAAGCTGCCAGGTTATTTAAATGGTTCAGTCCTCTGATTCCATGGATAGCTTTGATCCTCCTTCTGATAATTGGAGGAGGTCTGCTGAAAGACGGCATAGAGGAACTCCGTGCGAGCAAAGCCGGAAGTCCGGAAGAAGCCGAACCGTCGGATGCGGTGAAGCTGAGTTTCTGGGCTCTTATGATGCAGGGCGTTGCAACATCGATAGATGCTCTGTCAGTCGGATTTACCACTGCGGCTTATAACAGCATGCAGGCGCTGGTGTCATCACTGATAATCGGAATAGTAACCTTATGCATCTGCCTTGCAGGGCTCAGGATAGGACGCAGGCTCGGTGAGCTTCTGGCAGGACGGGCATCAATACTCGGAGGCCTCATCCTTATAGGAATAGGCCTTGAAATATGGATAAAAGGCGTATTTTTCTAGGTTTCTACAAATATCATTCTCATAAACATCACGATTTCATCATAATCATGGAATATCATATGGGTGTACAGAGAGAAACTCTGAAAGAAACCTCCATATAACATTTTCCATATAATACCTAAGACAATATGACAGGAGCGACGGAATGGGCCGTTGCTCCCGTTATTTTTTGATAAAATAAATGATGGACGCGAGGAAATACAAGGCTTCAATTGACTTTAGCGATTTAGCGTGGTAAAGTGATGAAGCAAATTAAGACTTGTGAAATTTTGGAGAATCAGATGCAGTATGATGACAGCGTGCTGACACGCACGGAACGGAGAATATTCGCGCTCAGAACTCTGTACAGCAGGGCGGGATACCGTTCATACAGAATGAGAAAATTTGAGGATTACGATCTTTACAGCCGCAACAAGGATTTCCTTCTTTCGGACAGAGTCATAACCTTTACCGATACAAACGGCAGACTCAAGGCGCTGAAGCCTGACGTTACCCTGTCGATCGTAAAGAACATAGAAGATAAACCGTCATGCGTAAACAGGCTGTTCTATGATGAGAACGTTTACAGGGTTTCAGGCAATACGGGAACCTTCCGTGAGATAATGCAGATGGGTCTGGAGTGCATAGGCGACGCGGGCAATCCTGTAGCTGCAGAGGTGATAGACCTCGCGGAGCAGAGCCTGGCGCTGGTAGCCGAAGACTACGATTACATTCTGAGGGTCTCGGACATAGACATGCTTACACTGCTTGTCGATGGAATGTCGGATTCGGGCTCTGTAAGGAGTGAGCTCCTCAGACTGGTAGGTGCCAAAAATCTCCACGGGATAGAGAGTCTGTGTGCAGAAAACGACATACCTGAGGAGAAGTGCAGAACTCTCACCAGGCTCCTGAAAGTCTACGGTACTCCTCCGGAAGTGATGCCGCAGATTACCGAAATCTGCAGAGGTACGGAAGCGGAAGCTGAAGTCGGGGAGCTGGCAGACGTGCTCAGGGGACTTTATCCTGAAAGCGGTGAGAAAGATGGCCGGAAAATAGTGCTGGACTTCTCCATCGTAGGCGATACCAATTACTATAACGGAATGGCCTTCGAGGGTTATATAGACAGCATACCTGAATGCGTGCTCATAGGCGGAAGATACGATAAGCTGATGCGCAGGATGAAAAAGAAGTCGAGAGCCATAGGCTTCGCGATATACATGGATACGCTCGGAATGCTCGGAAGGACAGCAGGAGACAGAGCAATAGAAAACTTCTACGAAAGATAGCAGACAGCAAGAGGAAAGAGATTTGGGAACTATAATCAATGTAGCTCTTCCGAAAGGAAGGCTGGGTGAAAAAGTATATAAGATGTTCGAGGCTGCAGGCTACGGCTGTGATGACATATTCAACGGCCGTAAGCTTGTGTTTGAGAACCTGGATGCAGGCATCAGATACTTCTGGGTGAAACCGTCCGACGTTCCTATCTATGTGGAGCGCGGCGCGGCGGATGTGGGAGCGTGCGGAAGGGACATCCTGCTCGAATACGAGCCTAATGTATATGAGCTTAAGGATCTCGGCACAGGCATCTGCCGCATGGTTGTAGCCGCGCCGAAGGGGTTCAGGGATGAATCCGAATATCCTCTGAGGGTAGCTACCAAGTTTGTTAATATCGCTCAGGACTACTATTCCTCAAAAGGCAGGGATATAGATATTATCAAGCTGAATGGCTCGATAGAGATCGCTCCTATCCTGGGCCTGTCTGACGTGATAGTCGATCTGGTAGAAACCGGCAACACGCTCAGAGCAAATGATCTCGAAGTATATGAGGAGATTATGGATATAAGCACACGCCTGATAACAAACAAGTCGGGCTATAACTTCAAAAGCGCAGCCATAAACAGGCTGCTCGAGAGACTTTAACGGGAACAAAGATGATAAGGATTCTGGATTTTGCCGAAGTAACGGCTGAAGAAGTATTTGCACGGAACGAACCGACCGCTGATGTTTCGGATATCGTTTCTGCTATCATAAAGGACGTGAGGGAAAACGGCGACGAGGCCGTAATCCGCTATGCCGCAAAGTTTGACGGTGTTGATCCTGAAGGCTTTGCCCTCGAGCTCAGCAATGAAGAAAAAAGTGCTGCAATCAGCAGCCTTGACAAGACTGATCCGGGACTGACCGATGTGATAAGAAAGGCAGCCTCAAACATTGCGGGATTCTGCAGAAAACAGCTTAGAGAAGGCTTCACTTTAGAGGATGGACCGGGCAAAATGACCGGGCAGAGGGTGATACCTCTGGAACGTGCCGGCATTTATGTGCCGGGGGGCACGGCTGCGTACCCTTCGACGGTGCTGATGGATTCCATTCCGGCGCTCACAGCCGGATGCAAGGAGATA
This sequence comes from Anaerovoracaceae bacterium, assembly GCA_045220485.1. Taxonomy (GTDB): domain Bacteria; phylum Bacillota; class Clostridia; order Peptostreptococcales; family Anaerovoracaceae; genus Crickella. Next base: position 13,672 of record JBGUVT010000326.1, read on the forward strand.
ATAATGACAACTCCTCCGAATTCCGACGGAAGCATAGAGCCGGCAGTCATCGCGGCTGCGGTCATAGCTCAGGAGACCGTGCAGGGAGCAGGCAGCGTCCGCATATTCAGAACAGGCGGAGCCCAGGCAGTAGCTGCACTGGCATACGGTACCGAGTCGATCCCGGCTGTGGATAAAATAGTCGGACCGGGGAATGCTTTCGTTGCTGAGGCAAAGCGGCAGGTATTCGGTAAAGTAGCGATCGATATGATCGCGGGACCGAGCGAGATACTGGTAGTGTCTGACGGAAAGAGCGATCCTGATGTAGTGGCGGCAGACATGCTCTCGCAGGCAGAGCACGATAAAAATGCGAGTGCGGTGCTCGTGACCGATTCGGCAGAACTTGCACAGGCTGTTGCAGAATCCATAGAGATGCAGCTTCGCAGCCTGGAGCGTGAGGAGATAGCACGGGCTTCCATTGAGAACAACGGCAAGATCATTATTGCCGGAGATATAGAGCAGGCCGTGGATATAGCGAATGAGATCGCACCTGAGCATCTTGAGCTCTGTGTGGACGATCCGTTCAGGCTGTTTGAAAAGGTAAAGAACGCAGGGTCGGTGTTCCTGGGGAGAAGCTGTCCGGAGGCTCTCGGAGATTACTTCGCAGGCCCTAACCACACGCTGCCTACGAGCGGTACGGCGAGATTTTCCAGCCCGCTCTCGGTGGATGACTTTGTAAAAACAATGCAGTTTATACATTATACAGATGATGCACTGGCGGGGGTCGCAGAAGACATAGCGGCCTTTGCGCGTAAGGAGGGACTGACCGGACACGCAAGGAGCGTGCTGATAAGGTCAGAAAAAGGGTAGACAGAAAGGACTGTTATGAGCAGATTTTTAAGCAATAAATACGCTTCGCTTGAGCCATACACACCCGGCGAGCAGCCTAAGACGAGGGTGCTCACGAAGCTGAATACAAACGAATCGCCATTTCCGCCGATGCCTGAGGTGGTGGAGGCCGTAAAAAAGGAAGCTGAGATACTTCAGCTTTATCCGGATCCGGACAGCACAGAGCTTCGCAAGGCTCTGGCGAAACGCTTCGATGTTGACCCGGACATGATTATCTGCAACAATGGATCGGATGAGACACTGTACTTTGCCTTTCTGGCATACTGTGACGGAGAGACTCCGGCGGTGTTCCCGAAGCTCTCATATGGATTCTATCCGGTGTTTGCGGATATTACGGGTATCAACTTCAGGGAGATACCTCTGAAGAGCGATTTCAGCATCGACCCCGAGGATTATTACGACGTGGAAGGTACAGTGTTTATCGCAAATCCGAACGCTCCGACCGGCGTTCCGCTCAGCCGCGACCAGATTGAGGGAATACTTCAGCACAATCCGGGCAATGTTGTGGTCATAGACGAAGCCTATGTAGACTTCGGGACTGAATCAGCCGTTCCTCTCACAAAAAAGTACGATAATCTGCTGGTGGTGCAGACCTTCTCGAAGTCGAGATCAATGGCAGGCATGAGGCTGGGATACGGCATCGCGAGCCCGGAGATCATCTCGGATCTGAATGCGCTCCGCTACTCGACAAACCCGTATAATATAGACAGACTTGCGATCGCAGCCGGAGTTGCGTCACTCGAAAACGACGAGGTCAACAGAGAGCATTGCCGTACAGTGATGGAGAACAGAGAGTATACTGTGGAGCAGCTGAAAGCTCTGGGCTTCGAGATGACAGACTCAACGGCGAATTTCATATTCGTAAGACATCCTGAGATCGGCGGGGACGTTCTCTTCCAGAAGCTGAGGGAGCGGGGAGTGATAATCAGACACTGGTTCAAACCGGAAATCAACGACTACAACAGGATCACAATAGGCTCACGCGAGCAGATGGATATTCTGCTCAGGGAAGTCAGAGACATATTGAAGGAGGCAGGCATATGAGAACTTCGGAAATAAGCAGAGTGACGGCGGAGACAGACATAAAGCTCTCACTCGACCTTGACGGAAGCGGCGTAAGCGATGTAGACACGGGCGTCGGTTTTCTCGATCACATGCTCACCCTTTTGGCGAGGCACGCCAGATTCGACCTCTATGTGAAGGCAAAAGGCGATGTATACGTGGATGATCACCACACAGTAGAAGACGTAGGCATCGTCTTAGGACAGGCTTTCGCGGAGGCAATCGGAGACAAGAAGGGAATATGCCGCTATGGCAGCTGCATACTGCCTATGGATGAGGCGCTCATTATGTGCGCTGTGGACATTTCGGGAAGAGACTATCTGGGATACGCGCTCGAGATTCCAACAGAAAAGGTCGGCACTTTCGATACTGAGCTGGCAGAGGAATTCTGGCTCGGCTTTACCAGAAATGCGCATGTTACCCTGCACTTCCAGCAGCTCGCAGGCAAAAACTCGCACCACATCATAGAAGGTGCATTCAAGGCGGCGGCAAGGACGCTGGGACAGGCTGTCTCGATAGATGCCGCATATGCAAACGAAATCCCTTCGACAAAGGGATTGCTGTAGGAGGATGATAAATGGTAGCGATCATTGATTACGGTGTCGGCAACCTGTTTTCGCTGAAGAGCTCCCTTAAGGAGATAGGCGCGGAAGCGGTGGTGACATCAGACGAGAAAGTGATAGCGGAAGCTGACAGGATAATACTGCCGGGCGTCGGCGCCTTTGAGGATGCCGCGCGCAAACTCAGGGAATCCGGCATGGCGGAAGTCGTGAAGAGAGAGGCCTCCGCGGGCAAACCGGTGATGGGCATATGCCTGGGCATGCAGCTCATGTTCGATGTAGGCTACGAGTACGGAGTTCATGAAGGACTCGGCCTTATAAAAGGCAGTGTGCGTCCTATTGCCGACGTGATACCTGCGGGTTACAAGATCCCGCATATAGGATGGAACCTTCTCAAGTTCAGGAAGGAATCTCCGCTGTTCAAATATATAAAAGAAGATGACTATGTGTACTTTGTGCACTCGTACTACGCGGCGGAATGCGATGAGTCGGTCATCGCGGTAACGGAGTACGGAGCAGAGCTCACCGCGGCTGTCGCAAACGGAAACGTGTACGGCTGCCAGTTCCACCCTGAGAAGAGCGGTGAGGTCGGCATGAAGATACTGAAAGCATTCGTGGAGCTTTAGCATGATAATATACCCAGCAATTGATCTGTATGACGGTAAGGCCGTGAGGCTGTTCAAAGGCGACTATGCTCAGATGACGGTGTACAGTGAGTATCCGCCGGAAATAGCCGAGGCCTTTATCAAGGCAGGTGCACGCCGCATACATACAGTCGATCTTGAAGGAGCCAGAGAAGGCAGCACGCCGAATTTCGATACTGTTCTTGCAATAAAGCAGGCGGCAGACGCGGCCGCATACAAGGCAGACGGAAGCAGGGCGTTCGTAGAGATCGGCGGAGGTATCAGAGACGATGAGACCGTTGCGAAATACCTCGATGCCGGCATAGACAGAGTGATACTCGGCACCGCGGCAGTGAACGATCCGGCGTTTCTGGAGCGCTGCGTCAGCCTCTACGGAGAGCGCATCGCGGTAGGCATAGATGTGAGGGACGGATTCGTAGCCGTAAAGGGCTGGACGGAGCTCTCTCAGTACAGACTCGAAGAGTTCGCGCAGATGATGCAGGATGCCGGGGTGAAGACCATAATCTGTACCGACATATCCAGAGACGGGGCCATGCGCGGCACAAACCGCGAGCTGTACAGACAGCTTTCGGAAAAACTGGATATAGACATTGTGGCGTCCGGAGGAGTCTCTGCGATCGAAGACGTTGAAGCTCTGGCGGCACTTGGTATCCACGGAGCCATAATCGGAAAAGCATATTATACAGGGGCGATCGACCTCGCGGAGGCAGTAGAAAAAGGAGCTGCGAAATGATAACAAAAAGGATAATACCATGTCTTGATGTGAAGGACGGCAGAGTCGTAAAAGGGATCAACTTTGAGAACCTCGGTGATGTTGCGTCTCCTGTAGACATGGCAAAGCTATATACAAAGTCCGGCGCGGATGAGCTGGTGTTTTACGACATCACTGCGAGCGCGGAGGGGCGCAAGCTCTTCACGGAGATCCTCACTGAAACGGCATCGAACGTATTCATACCGCTGACAGTTGGAGGCGGAATCAGCAGCATAGCTGACTTTGACCGCGTGCTTAAGTGCGGCGCCGACAAGGTAAGCGTGAACTCCGGAGCCATACGGAATCCGGGCATCATCACCGAGGCGGCAAAGCTGTACGGTGATCAGTGCGTGGTGCTTTCCTGCGATATAAAGCGTGTGGGAGGCGAGTTCAGAGTCTTTGCAAGAGGCGGCAGGGATGACACCGGCATGGAAGCCATCGAGTGGATAAAGCGTTGTGTCGGCATGGGTGCCGGCGAAGTAGTGGTCAATTCGATAGACACAGATGGAGTGAAGACCGGGTTTGACATCGAGATGCTCGACGCGGTCTGCAAGGCGGTCTCGGTACCTGTCATTGCAAGCGGAGGTGCAGGCAGTATAGAAGATTTCATAGAGCTGTTCCGCAGGATCCCGGACATAGACGCCGGCCTTGCTGCATCGATTTTCCACTTCGGCGAGGTCTCCATAAGCGACCTCAAGGACCGCATGGCGGAAGAAGGTATTCCGGTCAGACGATAATGAAAGGCAGCATGATGATAGATATCAGTGAACTGAAATTTGACGAAAAGGGGCTGATCCCGGCAATAGTCGTGGATGCAGTAACCAGGAGGGTGCTTACCCTTGCATATATGAATGAGGAAAGCCTCCGCATCTCGATGGAGAAGGAACTGACCTGTTTCTTCAGCCGCTCGAGGCAGGAGCTCTGGCTGAAGGGGGAGACCAGCGGCAACTACCAGCACATCGTGAGCATAACTGCCGACTGTGACAGAGACGCGCTTGTGGTAATGGTGGAGCCGGACGGCCCGGCGTGCCATCTCGGTACCGAGTCGTGCTTCGAGTATCCGGTATGGGAGAGCAACACGCTCAAGGAGTTTTCGTATGAAGGTCTCATGGACCTGATAGACGGCCGCCGTACTGAGCCTAAGGAGGGATCCTATACAAGCTATCTCTTCGAAAAGGGTCTCGACAAGATTCTCAAGAAGGTGGGTGAGGAGACGACCGAAGTGATAGTTGCGGCAAAGTCGGCAGAGCAGAGCGGCGACAAAGCCGAAACTGTATATGAGATAGCCGATTTAGCGTATCACGTGATGGTCCTGATGGATGAAGCAGGCATCACGCTCGAAGACATCCACAGGGAGCTGGCTTCGCGTCATGTTATTGATAAAAAGGTAAAACAGGAGAAGATGGTCTGATGCAGGATTTCAATCTTCACATGCACACAACATACTGCGACGGAAAGGATACGGCAGAAGCCATGACTCTGGCGGCAATTGAAGAAGGCCTTGCTGCAGCGGGATTTTCCGGACACTCCTTCACACCGCATGACCAAAGCTATTGCATGAGCCGCGAGGGTACGCAGAGGTATATTGAAGAGATCAGCGGACTGAAACAGAAGTACGCCGGCAGTATCAGACTGCTGACCGGCATTGAACTCGACCGCTACGCGGATACAGATCTGAGTCCATTTGATTACCGCATAGGTTCCGTACACTACATCTTTTCTGAAGAGGGAAAGAAAAAGCGTGACAGGATACTCGCGTGTCACGCAGGCGAAACAGACCGCTCCGAATCTGATGCGGAAATGGAAGCCCTCGTTAAATACAAAGACTGGAGCCCTGTAGATGATTCTGCGGAAGAGCTGTGCTTATTTACCTTCGGCGGAGATGGGGGCTGCGATGATCCTGTCATGCGAAGAGAGAAAATGCTGGAGGTTGCAGAACTGTACTTTGATACAGTCGGCAGCATAATTGAAGCGACTGACTGCGATATCATAGGGCATTTCGACCTGATCACCAAATTTACTGAAGGATGGGGATTCGGACCGGCCGGAAATGTTGTCAGCAGAGCCCGCTGCGGTGCTGCGGAATTTATCAGTGATCTGTTTGATACATCAGATGAAAGGTATATAGCAGCGTGGAAAAAAGCCATCGACCGGATATTTGATGACTGCGCGGAAAGATACAGAAAAGGTTACCGCAACAGGCTTGAAAAGCTGGGAATCCTAGAGGCGGGTGATAAGCCGGTCTTCGAGATCAACACCGGCGCAATCAGCAAAGGCTACAGAACAGCCCCATATCCGTCAGCGGACCAAATTGCTTATATAAAGGACAAGGGCGGCGTGCTCATACTAAGCTCTGACAGTCACGCAGCCGGAACCATCTGTTACGGCTTTAATGAATATGCAGACTTGTTGTGAGGCATTCACTGATATGACCGCCTGCCAGAATAGTGGTTGAGAAAAAGGCTGCCTAAAAAGGAGTTTCAAAAAATTTGATAAAGAAATAGATGAGAAAAACTATATATTTATCATCTCTAAAAGAAGCAGGCATAGAAAAGAATCAAGTCCGAAATTGAGTGTAAATTGCCTTTAGGCAAATGAATCGGTCTGCTCCGAGAGCCCCAGCGCTGGCGACGGGCATCT
>JBGUVT010000327.1:0-3369 GCA_045220485.1 Anaerovoracaceae bacterium
TGAAGTCATCGAGCAGATGATAAGAGTGGCTGCCGGACTTACTCTTGCGTACATGTTCTACAAGACCAGTCTGGTCAAGGCTGCAGCCGGAGCTACATTCGGAGCTTCCGCAGGTATCATTGCCGCATTTATAGCGATGATGGTCATATATGCACGCGATAAGGACGCGCGCAGCAAGCTGTTTGAGGGCTCGGTGGTAAGAGCGGAGTCGGACAAGACCAGACTGAAGGAGCTTCTGGCTTTCCTGATTCCAATAACGATCGGTTCGGCTGTAATGCCGATAATGTTCAATATAGATGCTGCGATCATTCCGAGAAGATTGCTTGATGCCGGTTTTGACCGCGTCATGACAGATAAGCTCTACGGACTCATGGGCGGATTCTGCGATCCTATAATCAATCTGCCGAACATCTTTATTGATGCCATCTGCATCAGCCTGATGCCTGCGGTAACCACCGCGTTTACGCTCAAAATAAAGAAGGATCTTGATGAGCATATAAAGACCGGCCTCAAGACCATGATGATAATAACTTATCCGTGCGCGATAGGACTGATCGTACTTGCGAAGCCGATACTTACGATGCTCTTTTACAGGAAGTACGACGAAGCAGTAATGGCTGTGCCGGCACTCCAGATCCTTGCTGTGTCGATAATCACACTCGCCATAATGCGTACTTTCTCGACGAGCCTGCAGGGAATAGGCAAAATGATGCTGCCTGTATGGAACCTGCTGATAGGTGCAGTCGTAAAGGCTATCGTTTCGTATATACTTCTGGGCATACCGGCTATCAACATAAACGGTGCGGCATTCGGCTCGGTCATGGCTTATGTAACGGCAGGCATACTCAATTACAGAGCGCTTAAGAAGTACACCAATGTGTCGCTCGACATGAAGAGCATCTTTATAAAGCCGCTTGGTGCTGCACTCATAATGGGTGTCGCGGCCTTCGTATCATATAAGGTCATTTTCATGATCACATCGAGCAATTCCATCTCAACTATGGTCTCGATAATGCTGGCTGCTGCCGTATATTTTGTGGCCGCATTCAGGACCGGAGCAGTGACGAAAGAGGAGATAGAACTTATACCAAAAGGCGATCTGTTATACCGTATTGCGGTGAAGCTGAAGGTGGCAAAATAGAGAGGGTTAAAGGTCAAAAACCTTAATATTTCAACGAGTTTAAGGTTGACATCTCAAAACACCATCCCTATAATACTTATAGTATAGGTTATTACTTTTTTAGGAGGATTAATTATGAATAAAGCAGATCTGGTAGCAAAGGTTGCAGATAAGACAGGTTTCAAGAAGAAAGATGCAGAGATCGCTCTTGATGCAGTTCTCGATACAATCGAAGAAGCTCTCGTAGCTGGCGACAGCGTAAGACTGATCGGTTTCGGAACATTCGAAACAAGAAGCAGAAAAGCCAGAACCGGCAGAAACCCTCAGAAGCCTGACAAGGTTATCTCAATCCCGGCTTCCAAGGCTCCTGTATTCAAGGCAGGCAAGTCCCTGAAGGATGCTGTAAACAAGTAATTGAAAACAAGGAGATGCGGATAGCCCAGGCTATCCGCTCTTTTTGATGTTTGGAGAAGTAATGAGATTAGATAAGTTTCTGAAGAATTCAAGAATAATTAAGAGGCGTACGGTAGCCAAGGATGCCTGTGAGCAGGGAAGGGTCGAGGTGAACGGAAAGATCGCCAAGCCCGGACTTGAGCTCAAAATAGGCGATGTAATCCAGGTCACCTTCGGATCCAATGTTCTGAGGGTACGTGTCCTGGCAATGCCTGAGGCTGTCCGCAAGGATGATGCTGACGCGCTTTACGAAGTGCTGAACTAAAAAAGAGCCCTTACGGGCTCTAATTTTTTATACGCTTCAGAACGTATTTATCCATTGCCACTATGAGCAGCGCCATGATTGGGATTGCTACGATTTCTTTTATGGCTCTTGATGCAAGCAGCACCGTGAATCCTTTTCCTATGATGAACGTGAGCCACCATGTGTTAAGAAGCAGATTCACAATCAGGCAAACGAGGGCTGACGCGATCAGGGCTCTGACCAGTGTTACTTCTTTCTTATATAACACCCATCCGAAAATAAGTCCTGTAAGAACCGCAGATACAGTAAATCCCGGGAAGAAAGTACCGGTAGGGAACAGCCATGCTCCCAGAAGATCTGCTATGCCGTAGCCGATAGCTGCCACGTATGGTCCGTAAAGTATCGCCAGTACGGCGATAGGGAGAAATCCGAAACCGATCCTGAGAAACGAGATATTGATCGAAACCAGTTTCGAAAGCACAACCGCTAGTGCGATCATGAAGCCCGTAAATACGAGCATTTCGGTCGTGAATTTTGTTTTTTTCATATTAAAAACCTCCGGAACACAGTAATTGCAATAGAATAACGAATTACGCCCACCTGCAGCAATCACGTCCCAAGAGGTCTACTCTTGCTTATTATTGATCTGCAGTAGCGGATGCAATATCAAACCGCAACTCTGAAAGTTTTCGTTCCCGGGCAACATCCCATCCCAGGACACTTAACGCTTGATATTTACTCTACGGCTTGAATTGTAGCACAGTTTACAATTTGTTTTCAATATATTATACAGAGCGTCAGGCGGCGTTTTTTTGCGTCATTCATGTAGGCAGTTCCATGGGCTCCTGTGACATATTAAGTTTTACCGGTGCATATCATTGAAGATATGCCCAAAAACACGCTATGCAGACATAAAGGAGGGAGACATGCAAAAGTACGATTATCAGAGGAAGCGGCGCAATGCTCTTCCGGAATACATCTCGGTTATCAGTTCCAGTAAGTGCGCAAAGATAAAGATCGATGATATAGAGGTGATAGAACAGGAGGGACGGAAAGTACATGTGATCACCGCTGCAAAGGACTTCTCGTTTTACGGAGGACTGAATACCATAGCAGGCTCACTGGCTGAGAGAGCTTTCTACAGACCGATAAAAAGACTGATCATTAATCTGGATCACGTAAGTGATATAAGCAGTTACTCGGTAAACTTTCATTCAGGCCAGTCGGTTGCTTTAGGAAAGAACGCACTGCTTAGTACAAAGAGGGCATATAAACGTTATCTGCTGAGATATCCTCCTTATACTATATGGGAGCCGATGGAGCTTTCCGGAGCATCAGTATCTGAACCTTATTCAGGCGAAAAGAGCATGCAGGCGGAAGGAGATCAGGATATAAAAACGGGTACATATAAGGAAGAAAAAAAGCTGAACTGAAAGGTGACAATTTGTTTTGAAATCAAAGCAAAAAATTTAAAATTTCTTGTTGACAGTTCCTATTGGTGTATATATAATAATGAAGCTGTCGCTGAAAAGCACAGCGGAACCTTGAAAAC
>JBGUVT010000328.1:0-4138 GCA_045220485.1 Anaerovoracaceae bacterium
GAAGTGTAGGGTGGGCCATACCTGCCTCTGCGGCTATATCCCGAAGCGAAATAGTGTCTATAGGTTTCACTTCTATACATCGCTGGAAAGCCATAAGGATATCCATGCGCATCTGATCTCTGTCTACGATTTTAGGCATAAAAATACCTCCGGTGTTTTGATCTGAAAAGATTGTACATTATTTCTACCAAACGGTCAATAAAACTATTGCGCAGCGGTAATAACTGTGATATTTTAAATCTACCAAAAGGTAGAAAAAAAGAAACGGAGATATATCCAATGTTCAAAAGAGAAGAAAAGACTGCAGGCTTTCTCGACAAAAAGATGCCTGCGGACATAGCTAAAACCATCACTACATGCTCGATCATCATGATAATCGCCATACTTGTTCATGACGGCGACCATATCCGTCAGGCACTCAACTGGGGATACTCGATACCTATCTCACTCTGGGTGCTTAACCTGACCGTATATGTGCTGCCTGTCGTAACACTGTTTTTGGCAAAGAGCGGCAGGCCTTCAGCCAGCATAGTCGGCACGGGAGCCGGGGTCTTCACAACAGCGTCATTCCTCATACTGCATCTATGCGGATCCTTCACCGGCAACTGGGGAGTATGGAACTTCTCGTACTTTGATCTTATGAAAGGCGTGACATATAACGGTGCGTATTACCAGGGCGTCGACTGGCTCAGCTGGGTACTCCTGTTCCACATCCCTGTGTTCTGCCTGCCTTGCTCATGGAAGTGCTGGCAGCAGTATAAGAGACTGAAAGAAGGCAGATAAAGTGGATACGGCAGATCTGTACGTATCATGCCCGGCATGCGGGGATGAGGAAAGCGATATCTATCAGCGCATGAAACTTCTCAGGACGCTCTGCGCGAGCGTCCTTCTTACCATGCCTTTGATGTGGGGCATGAGGCCTCTGCTACAGCTGGTGTTCGCAACTGCCGTTCAGTTCTGGCCGGGAATGTATTTCTACAGAGGAGCTTACAGATCGCTGAAGGAGGGCATCCTGGGCATGGATTTTCTGGTCGCTCTCTCGACTACGATCATCTACCTTTACAGCACATACGTCACATTCACGGTGCACCATGATACCAAAGTGTATTTTATGTCGGAGTGCGTGCTGCTGTCACTGATCCTTTTTGGCAAATACATGGAGACGACTTCCCGCTACGAGGCATCCTCTGCGATCCGCAGGCTCATAAGACTGAGGCCGGATACAGCATTCGTGCTGCGTGAGGGAAAAGAAACAGAGATACCGACAAGTGAACTGACAGAGACGGATGTTATAGCAGTAAGAGCCGGCGACCACATCCCGATCGACGGAAGGATTATTTCAGGCTCGTGCATGGCAGACGAGTCCATGCTGACAGGTGAAAGCGAATCGGTATCCAAAAGCTCAGGAGACACACTGTATTGCGGCACATTGGTAAGAGAGGGATACGCTGAGATCTCGTGCGGGGACATCACAAAGAAAACGATGCTCGCACAAATAATAGATATCGTCAGCAACGCGCAGAATGAGAAGGCGCCTATTGCAAGACTTGCGGACAGGATCGCGACAGTATTCGTGCCGATAGTGACCTTGATCTCAGCGGGGATCTTTTGTCTATGGTATTGGGTGCTCGACCCGGGAAACATCGGACAGGCCGTATCATGTCTTTGCTCGACTCTCGTGATCGCATGCCCGTGCGCGCTTGGGCTGGCAACGCCTACTTCGATAATGACAGGATCCGGAAGAGCAGCAGAGCTTGGCATACTGTTTCGCGGAGGAGAGCAGCTCGAGAACGCGTATAAGACAGACACTGTCGTATTCGATAAAACGGGTACACTTACGATGGGACTGACCGAAGCAGGCGAAGAAGAGGTTATCAGACCGGGTGCGGCAGATACGGTCAAGGCCCTTAAGGCTAATGGTATCGATGTGTTCATGATCAGCGGTGATAAGGAAGCCAAAGCAAAAGCAGTCGCTGCCAAACTGGGTATCGAGCCGGAGAAAGTCGTGTATGAGGTCAAACCTTCTGACAAAGCCGACATCGTGAACAGGCTCAAAAGCGAAGGCCGGACTGTCGCAATGGTAGGAGATGGCACTAATGATTCTCCTGCTCTGGTATGTGCCGACATAGGCATTGCGATGGGTACAGGGACTGATATAGCGATCGACGCGGCGGATGTGATGATCGCCGGAGACAACATCAGCGCGCTGCCTCTCGTGTTCAGCATGTCAAGCGGAACGGTAAGGAACATACGGCAGAACCTCACATGGGCGGTCATGTATAACGTGATATGCATCCCGCTTGCTGCAGCCGGCATCGTCAACCCGTCTATTGCTGCTGCAGCAATGGCGCTGAGCTCAAACGGAGTGCTGCTGAACTCGCTCAGGATAAAGAATCTTGAGCGAAAGGACACAGCTTATGAATAGTGTCAGCTTCAGAAAGAAAGTCGATGGCATGATATGTCCGCAGTGCGAGGATGAGATCGCGCAGGCGCTGATACACATGCGAGGGGTACTTACTGCTGATGCAAGCTACAGAAAGAGTGAGGTAACAGTAGAGTATGCCCCGGATATCATAAGCGCTGAAGATATAGAAAAGAAACTATCAGATATCGGCTATCCTGTAGGAGCGGGTAAAAGCGGGATAAGATCAGACATAATCTCAGCGATTGCGGTATTGTTATTTTACTTCTCAGTCCCGGTCATTACTGATATGGTCAGTGTTCCGGAGGCAGAGCAGGGGACATCTCTGGGAATGCTTTTTGCGATCGGGGTGCTGACCGGTGCACATTGCATAGGCATGTGCGGCGGAATAATGCTCACGCAGAACAATGCGCTGATGTACAATGGAGCCAGGCTCACAAGCTATACCATCGTCGGAGCAGTATTCGGCGCTGTGGGGACGATCATAAGCTATGATACAGAATTCAAAAGCATGCTGTTCACCATGTGCGGGCTACTCGTTGTCATTATCGGACTTATGATGTGGGGGATCCCATTCCTGAGGCGCATAAGCCCGCAGCTCACAAAGCCGTGCAGATTCAAAGGCGGTCCCGCCATAGTAGGCCTGCTCACAGGATTGATGCCTTGCGGAGCGCTGACTGCGATGTGGATGTTTGCTGCTGCCTCCGGCTCGTGGAGATCCGGAGCTGCATCGATGTTCGCATTCGGGCTCGGGACCTGCGTGCTCATGATCATTTTCGGAATGTTCGGGAAATTCATTCCCAGGAAGTATAATAAATATATTACGAGAGTCAGTACTATCCTCATAGTCACGCTGGGGCTCCTGCTTATGACAAAAGGACTTAAGCTGTTGTGAAAATACACATACTGAGTTGTGGGTACATGAGAATACACAAAGATCTGCTGTACGGCGGCGGGAGCATAATGACAGATTTTCGAAAAGCCGTCATGGCTCCGGACAGCAAACGTGTGACGCTGCCGGTGTTCGCGTTTCTGATCGAGCATCCGGCAGGGCTTTTTCTTGTGGATACAGGCTGGAGCAGAGATATCAGTCCTGATGGTGTCTATGATCCGAAAGCTGTCAGAAGGGTATTGCCTTCGCACCTTGCTGCGTTGTATAAGCCATATGTACCTAAGGGCATGGCGATAAACGAGCAGCTGAAATCGATGGGTATAAGACAGGAAGATATAGGTGCTGTACTCATCACTCATCTCGATCCGGATCATGTTGCGGGACTCAGATCTGTGGGCCGAACAAAAAGGATAGTGATCCCCGAAGATGAAGCATATTGGTCGGTCAGAACAAAATACAGAATAAGACAGCCGGAGCAGCTGTGGGATATTGAAGGCGTGGAGAGAGTTTTCTTCAGAGGCCATCTGCTTGGACCAATGAATAAAGTCATAGATGTCACAGGCGATGGAAGCATTATGATGGTGAATCTGCCCGGACATACTGATGGGCTTTGCGGAGTAATTGCCAGGGACGGAGGAAGGTATGCTTTACTGGTTTCCGATGCAGCGGTTTCGACCAAAAGCTGGGAGATAATGGAACCTCCGGGCTTTGCCGCGGATCCGGCATTGCAGATCAAGACACTTCGCTGGATATCTGAGGCAGCCGCGGATCCAGTGTGTGCGGCCGTTTTGTGCAGTCATGATAGAAGCTTAAAGGCCGCAACA
>JBGUVT010000329.1:0-28259 GCA_045220485.1 Anaerovoracaceae bacterium
AGAAGAGATACATGGGTGACTATGTAGGGGTCGGAATAGGTGTAGTACAGGATGGCGAAGACATTGTGATAAAGACTGTCTTTGATGACACACCTGCAGCTGAAGCCGGCATAATGGAAGAGGATGTCATCGTCAAGGTCGACGGGGAAATACCTGCTGACGTAGACGAAGCGGTCGAAAAGATCACAGGTGAGGCAGGTACCAAAGTCAGACTCACCGTCAGAAGAGGTGAGGAGACACTTGATTTTGATCTTACCAGACAGAAAATAGAGACTGATTCCGTCGGTTACAGTGTGGTCGAGGGACATCCGGAAATCGGATATATAAACATTGCTTCATTCATAAAAGGCACTGATGATGATTTCAAGATGGCTGTAAAAGACCTTAAAGCACAGGGCTGCACAAAGTTCATCCTCGACCTTAGGGACAATGGGGGCGGACTTACGGATCCGAGTATCGAGATAGCTGACTACCTGCTTCCGGCGTGCAAGATAATGAGTGAAAACACTAAGGACGGAACAGAGACAGTACATAATTCAGATGCGAGCTCGGCAGACCTGGAAATGGTCATACTTGTAAACGGAAATACAGCAAGCGCATCGGAAATACTGACTGCTGCGCTTCAGGACAACAATGCCGGAACCGTAATCGGAACCAAGACATACGGAAAAGGTGTCACGCAGTTGATGCACAAGTTCAGTGACGGATCTGCCGTGAAGATTACTGTAACAGAATATTTCAGACCGAATGGTGAAACAGTAAACGGAATAGGCATTACACCTGATATAGAAGCTGAGGGAGAAGAGGTGCTTGAAGAGGCGCTTAAGGAACTCGCAAATTGATAATATATTATACTGATAAATATACGGGCGGCCGTGAGGAAAGTCACCGGCTGCTCGCGAAGGCGCTTGCGGTACATACCGGAGACGAACATAGAGCAAAGACGCTGACCGGAGCATTGAAAAAGGGAGAACACGGCAAGCCTTTCATAGAAGGCTTTGACCGTTTCTCCATTTCTCATACGGGGAGCATCTGGGCCGTTCTTATTGCGGAAAGTGAATGCGGTCTGGACATACAGGCTGGCAGAAAGTGTGACATCAGGGCGATCGCTGAGAGATGGTTTGCCCCGGAGGATGCGCTAAGTATCACATCGGCCGGGACAGATCAGTCTGACGCCTTCTTCCGTATATGGACCAGGCGCGAGGCGCTTACGAAAGCCCTCGGCGGTACGGTTTACGATATGGGTATTCCTCCTGTATCAGGGGATTATGCCCGGGTCAATGATGACATATATATCATTCGCGATATTCAGATCCCGGATATGCCTGATATATACGCTGCGATATGTATTTATAACAAAGAAAGCGTTTCTGAACCTGATTTCACCCGCTTGTAGAAGGTGTTTGTCAGAAAAGGTTTAATGAGCGATACGGATAAAGGAAAAAAGAATAAGAAAACCGCTATTGAGGCTGCATATTCTTATCTTGCAAGCAGGATGCGTACAACTGAGGAAGTCAGGAAGCATCTTGAGAGTAAAGAGTATGATGAGGATGAGATAGCTGAGGCGGTCAATGAACTGATAGGCATGAGATATCTTGATGACTATCTTTTTGCATTGAGGTATTATGAGTATAATCATGAGAAAAAGCGTGGGGCTCTGAGAGCTGAACGCGAGCTCATGGACAAGGGTATTGACAGGGATACAGTCCGTAACGCAAGGGAAGACTTCCTTTATGAGAATAAAATCAATGAGTTCGAGGACGCCCTTGATATAGCTCTGAAGGAAGTGTTCGTGCCATCAGATATCTATGGCGGACCGCCGGTTATGAAGACTGTCGATGACAGGCTCACTGCAAAGATAGCACGTAAGCTTGAGGGTAAAGGCTTTTCAAAAGGGGATATTTTCAGGGTGCTGGACAGCATCAGGAGAGAAGCAGATGAGTATGGGAATGAATGACAGGGATTCGCGGACACTAAAACTCATAGGTGAAGAGGGAGTGTCACGTCTTAAAAAGTCATCAGTTCTGATAGTAGGAGTCGGGGGAGTTGGCTCTTTTGCCGCGGAAGCGATCGCTCGTGCAGGTGTCGGAAACATTACGGTAATGGACGGCGACACTGTACAGCCAAGCAACCTCAACAGGCAGCTTGTAGCTCTCATGTCGACCCTCGGAAGAAACAAGGCAGAAGTGATGGCTGAAAGAATAAGGGATATAAATCCGGAGACAGCGGTCACGGTTCTCGCAAGATTCTATGAAGAAGATGATGAACTAGATCTTACGGACTTCGACTGGATCATCGATGCTATAGATAGTGTAGATGCCAAGACAGCGCTCATAAAGACCGCGATAGAAAAGGATGTAAACATAGTTTCAGCAATGGGAGCAGCCGGCAAATTTGATACACAGTTTAAAGTGGCTGACATATCCAAGACCTCTACATGCCCTCTTGCAAAAGTGATGCGCAAGAGGCTCAGGGAAGAAGGCATAGAGCATCTTCCGGTCGTTTATTCGGAAGAGAAGCCTGCCCCGCGTGACGGAGACTTAGGCACTATCAGCTATGTGCCCGGGGCGGCAGGGCTGTGCCTTGCAGGATATGTGATAAAATCGATTGCTGTTCAGTAAAAAAGTATCAGGGGAGGAAAGACGGTGAGGATTTTTGCTGTTGCAGATCTGCATCTGTCATTCAACGAGAATATCGATAAGCCAATGAACAAGTTCGGGCCGGGATGGGAGGATCATCCCGACAGACTTAAGGCCAACTGGGAGAAGCTGGTGACCGGCGACGACATCGTGCTGATCCCGGGCGATGTTTCATGGGCTTTAAGGATCGAAGAGGCGATCGCAGACTTTGACTGGATACATACACTGCCCGGCAAAAAGCTGATTTCAAAGGGCAATCATGATCTGTGGTGGTCAAGGATCCGTTACCTGAATTCGCTTTACGATGATATAATATTTCTGCAGAACGAATGCTATGTCGTGGAAAGCGAAAATATAGTGATTACTGCTTCAAGAGGCTGGCCGTATCCGGGATCGGACGAATATACCGAACACGACGAGAAAATCTACGCCAGAGAGCTTGGCCGGATGAAGCTTGGACTTGATGCTGCTAAAAAAGAAGCACCGGATTCACGTATAATAGCCTGTCTGCACTATCCACCGGCCGGCCCGGCTGGGAGAGAGACCGAATTTACGAAACTGCTCGAAGAATATAGTGTGTGGAAGTGCGTTTACGGACATCTTCATGGCATGCCGGCTTACGGCACAGGCATAAAAGGTAATTTCAGAGGAGTAGAATACATTCTTGCATCATATGACTATATAGGTGGGAAACCAAAGGTCATTTATGACAGCGAAGAGTGAAAGGAATATTAACTGTGGCAGAAGAAACGGGAAAAAGATACAGAAAAAAGAAGGTTAGGATAAATTACAGAAAGGCAGCCCGTGCATTGGTGCTGCTTATTCTTGTGCTTACAATCGTGCTGTCTTATCTGCCTGTGGCATTTGGCAGCGGTATGTCGTATGACCGCAGCCTTATAAGACCTTACGGGGAGCCGGGTTCCAAATCTCCAGATATCAAGGCTAAAGCTGCAATAATGTATTCGACAGATCTCGATATGCCGGTATATGAGAAAAATGCGGATAAGAAGATGGAGCCGTACAGCATAACCAAGATACTGACAGCATATCTGGCTCTTGAGAATCTCGATCCCGATATGACCGTGGTTGCTTCAAAAAACGCCTGCAGAGAGCTCGTAGACGGCATGGAACTTGAACTTGAACCGGGAGAGGAATCCAAAGCAATTGATCTGATTTATGCAACTATTATGATGTCGGCCAATGACGGGGCAATAGCTCTTGGAGAAGCCGTATCCGGCAGCGAGAAGGAATTCGTCGAGCTGATGAACAAGACGATCAAAAAATGGGGCTGCGAGAACACCAATTTCGTAAATACAAACGGCTGGCAGCATAAAAACCATTATACGACTGCACGTGACATGGCAATCATCACAAAGCACTGCTTCGAAAATGAAAAGCTCAGAGAGATAGCTCTTACAAAGAAATACACCATGCCTGCAACCAACAAAAGCGGCAAACTCAAGATGGAGAATGCTCTGCTTAAGGCAACCAACAATCTTGAGGAAGTGACTTTCGGAAAAACCGGCAGCTGGTCTGAGACTCAGTGCACAATTACATTGGGGTTCAGGGAAAGCGGACTCAGCGCAATCATTGTGCTTCTCGGAGACACTGCGAAAGGAAGAGCAGAAGACCCGCGTAAGCTCATCAAGGTTTCTCATGACCTGACCCCGGGATTCATCGTTACTGACACCGACAAGAATGTATGCAATACATGGGTTAAGCATGGTATCAAATCTAAAGTCTCTCTCGATACAAAAGGCCTTAGATATGCATACCCGAAAAACCGGAAGGCGAGCGGAGTCAAGGTAAAGACCGAGATGGATATTCTCGAGGCTCCGGTAAAAAAGGGTGAAAAGGTAGGCAAGTTCTACATCTACGCCAACAAAGAGGAAGTGGGAGAAGGCTATCTCTATGCCGGAGAGGATGTAGAGACGGGCTGGCTGCCGTCATACCTTTATATAACAAACCGTACGACAGTATTTGTGGGAACAATCATCGTATTGATACTGCTGCTTGGATTGGTGCTTTCAAAAATCAAAAAGAGATAAAGAGCATATGAACTCTTGTTTATGAGTTCCTATTATGCTAAAATACACGCGTTGCGGAGAGATACCCAAGTGGCTGAAGGGTCTGGCTTCGAATACCAGTAGGTCGGTAGTACCGGCGCGAGGGTTCAAATCCCTCTCTCTCCGCCATTGAATCCCTTGATTTTCAAGGGATTCTTACTTTTTTGCTTTGATTACACCTGATTACACTCACTGGATTGCGGCAATTACCTGTGCATTGCGCTCGGACTTGGTCTTTCGATCGTAGCAATAGTTGTTAAAAGTGGTATGTTCGTCCTTATGACCGGCAATAGCACGTACTGTATTTATATTGATACCGAACTCAAGAAGCTCAGAAATATAGGTCTTTCTTGCCTTATGCGGACCTCTTTGCTGGATCTCAAGCTCTTTGCAGTATTTTGCAAATGCCTTTTGTATAGCGAGATAGGTGTGTATAGGGTCGCCAGACATAACGAAAATATATTTCATATTCTTTTGACCGCTGACTTCCTGCTTCTTTTTTGCGACATCTATCAACTCCAGAGCCTTCGGTGTGAGAGGGACTCTGCGGTCTCCGAATGTTCCTTTTGTGGAGTCAATGATCTCACCGCCCGGATAACGAACCATTCTGCGAACGATGATCTCATCACCGTCAATATCCTCGTATCTTAGCGCAGCTACCTCACACAGACGCAGACCTGTCTGGAACAGGAACTGAACAGCCAGAGGAACCAGCTTATGCTTCGGACGACGGTTTTCTGAGAAATCTTTTTCAGCACATTCATAAATGAATTCAAGCTCTTCAAGTGTGAATACCTGTGTTTCATCAGGCTTCTTATGCTCAGCTCTCAGAACCCTTTTCTTGTCGATCCTGACAGAGAGAAATGGATTAGAGTCGATTATACCGCGGTCTACTGCGTATTCAAGCTCCTGCCTTATTATAAGCGAGAAGTTGCCGTACTGATGATAATCCATATCATATTCTTTGATCATCTTATGGATCCATTCATCCAGATCAAGCTTCGTAATCTTGCAGATCGGCTTATTAACTATTGCAGCACCTTCGTAGTACCTCTTCCAATCCTTCTTAACACGATTGATGGTAGGATACTCAACATGCAAAGCCTTGTACTCGATCCAGTCGGGATACAGCGATGCTAAAGTTGCGTTTTCAGAAAACATATCATCGCTCATGGAGATATAGTGCTCCACAACAGCATTTTCAAGATCCTCCCTGGAAGACTTTACTATCATACGGCGGCCATTACTCATCGTAGGATCTTTGACGTATGTCCGGTATCTTCCGTCTTTACTCTCAAATATTGTGTATGGGTGATTTGTTAGTATCTGCTCCTTCCTTATTTTCATATAATCTGAAACTACACCATCCAAAGAGAGATTATCACGCGCAAGTATATAGCGCAACAATTCTTCCTGAGAACAGGATGCCAAAGCTGCATTATTCTGTTTTAAAGTACAGGTATATGCCATTCTCCGATATCCTTTTATGTGGCTTTCTGTGGTGAGTTAACGTAATTATTGTGATTATAGGTGGTGCAGTTCAGCGCTCATGATCGCGGTCATTCCGCTGCCTGCCTTGGCGTTTCAGATGATCGCCGCGGCAGTATTCGCGTTCAATACTGATGTCCTCTCGGACCTTTTCGCTCCGTTCAAGTGTGAACTTCGCTGTCTTTATTTCTTTTCTCATCCCGGTGATCTGTTCAGTGAGTTGATCTCTTTCGGTTTTCAGCTCCTCAATCACGGGAGGATCCTTCGCTCGCCTCAGCCGATTCCTGATCCTCTCCCGATCCTGCGACAGAGCGCCCATGCGCTGCTCCGAGTCTGCGATAAATGATCTGACATCTTCTTCAGTGTGAAGGTGATGCCTTGCCATCAGCTTCGCGCAGTCGGAATATTTGTCGCACATCCTGCAGGCCTCGCGCATCTCCGGTGAGAGCGGCTTGTGTTTTTTATGCGGCCGGTAACCCATCAGATAAAGATAATGAAGATATAGCGCGTAGATGCCTGTTATCTTTCTGATCTTGTCTTTATTAACCCTGACAGGCGTGTGCCTGACAGGAGCGTGGAACGGCTTTGATCTTAACTCATCACGATTGCGCGCGACTTCCTCAAGACTGTTCTCGTCGATGCGCTGAGCGATCCTTTCAAGCTCATATTCCTCTCCGAGCCGGAACAGCCTTGTCGGTTTCTTCGAGTGTATCGATCTGATCGTCGGATACTTTCTATTCGGGTTGTATGCGATAATATAACCTCGCTGCTTCATCAGATCGATGAACGAAGGCATATTTGCGCAGAGAGGGATGGCCTCATCGATCGCTCTGCGCATAAGATTGTAGCGAGTGTCTTCTCCGTTTTTCTCAGCGAAATGCAGCTGCCGCGATGTTTTGCCGAGCGGATTTTCGATGACCGACAGTCCGTTCTCGAGACAGATCTCATCAGATAATTCCCGGAGTCTGTAGTAAGCACCCTTGTTGTCGTTGAACTTTTTGCCGTCGATGAATGAGACCGAGCAGCACACCAGATGATTGTGCAGATGACCTTTGTCGAGGTGAGTCGCGACCAGCACCTGATACTTATCACCCCACATGCGGCGGGCTAGCTCGACGCCGAGCTCATGACACTGCTCGGGCGCTACTTCGCCCGGCTTAAATGACTGATAGCAGTGGTAAGCAACATTGCGGTCGGTCTTACCGAAGTGGCGCTGAGTGCTTAGCATCTCATCAAGTGCAGTCTCAGCGAAGCAGTTTACTCCGGTGACATAGCATGCTTTTTCGTCTGCGCTTGCAGTTTTCTCTCCGTCCATCGCGTACTTTATGACAGCTTCGAGATCGTCTTCGGTAGTCTTTTCCGGGTTGGATGCGTAGTCGACGACGCGCTTCAGACTGTCTCTGACCGGCCAGATCTTAGTCGTTGCCATCGATCTTCACCTCACTTTTTGCTTCAGAATGGGTGAGAAGCTGCAGCGTTTCGGTCTGGATCCTGCTCAGACGATCAGCAACATTTTTGTAAAACCTGATGTTGTTTTCGTTTGTCGATGACTGAGAATACCTTTCAAAGAGGCTGACTTCGTTCCGAAGGCGCATGATGCTTTGAATAATCTCTTTCGATGGAAGCTCCTTTGGTTCAACATTCATTGCAATCTGACGAAGATATTCCGATACTGTCAGCTTACATTTTTTCGCATTGCGCTCGATTATTTTCTTCTCGGCAGGTGTAACTCTGATATTTATACCGAGATTTCTTTGTCTGTTTGCCATTGTGATCATCCTTTCTGTGACGATAAGCGTCACGGTTTCAGTAATAATGCTTACGTTTTATGCGGCAGGGGTTGCAGGGGCAGGGCCCCTCCCGGTATTGCCACGGAGTGCAGTGCCGCGGCTGTGTTGAGTATGGCCACGAAGTGGCTGGCGATACATAGCCTATGCTCGCTATACCTGAGGACAGGCTTTCAGACTGTCCTCATGGCAACACCCGTTGCAATACACAGTAATATGATTTTTTTCTTCTGCCGGCTACTCCGCAACAATGCAGAGACAGATACTTATTGCGCAGTTAGTTTTATCCCGCAAGAGGGTATGACCCTGCGTTGTTGCGTTGTTGTTTCTACGAATTCAGGCAAGCCGCCACTCAGAATGTCCGTTCACACGGATAGTTTCAATTGGCAGAGTGGCCTTGGCCAATTCACAAGTCCGCTGGCTGATGCCCAGTTCATTCATTCTGGCTATGATCTCCTTCTGCGGTACAGACCCGGAAGCGAGCAGGGTCTGGAGCTCACGGCATGCTGCAGCCTGCTTCGTCTCTCTCAGCTTGCCTGAACCGACCGCTTTCACAAGCTGATCAGCAGTGATGTCGACAGTATCAATAAACTCTACAACTCCATCACCGACCGAGAAGAGGATAGATGAGCCAAGCGGTGCGATGTTACACTTGCCGTGAGCCATGATCCGGTGATCAGGGTTCTCGTCATCGTGTGGTTTGCCGATGACGAGCATGCTTCTCGGTGCTGCGATAATGTCGACTGATCCGTTCGATCTGTTTTTCGCGTTCATGCCCTCAGCCTTGTTCAAGTGTGAAACAACTATGATTGCGCAGTCATTGCTTCTCCCTGCTTTGATCAGTGACTCGAAGCGAGGTCTTACCTCATTAGCGAGGTTCATTGAGACATCAGGGCCAAGATAGGAAGCAAGCGGATCGATGATCATTGCTCTAGCTCCGGTCATCCTGATTGATTCATTTATCCTTTCATCTGAAAAGCTGAGTCGTTTCTCGCGCTCGGAGATAAAGAACAAATTCTCACGTACTCCATTTGCCTTGATGAATCGCGGAACTATGGTATCGTCTGCGTCATCCTCAGAATTGAGATAGATCACTTTCATCGGCTCGTGATGATCCGCTGCAAAGGGGAGCGGATCACCTCTTGTGAGTAAAGCCGCAAGGTTTAGTGCGAACATGCTCTTACCTTCACCGGATTCTCCCTGAAGCATCGTTACTTTTCCGAAAGGGATATACGGATACCAGAGCCAGCTCACTTCCTTCGGCTCTACATCCGCAGCAGTGAACATCTCCAGCGGTGCTTCTGTAATGCTTTCAGTCTTTTTCAATAGAATCAGCTCCTTTCCGTTTCTTTCGCTTCTTTCTCTCATATGGGCAGTCGATGATGATCGCCCTGAAGCTCTGCTTACATTCCTTTTCACATTTTTTGCAGAGATCGTTGTACTTCATCCGGTTGCGATCATCTAGAAAGAACTGCCATTCCTGTTTATATTTCTTGCTCAATCTGGGCATGCTGTATCCTCCTGTCTCCATAGAGCCTCGATAAAAGTACAATTCTCGGGGCGTTTTTTTGAAAAATCCATGGTCGTGACATGCTTTTTTGCACATAAGTATTATTTGAGGTCATTCAGGTCATCTGCTCCTGTTTATAACCAATATTTGGGATCTTAAGTCCCTTCACCTGTAGGCCATGAGAGTGACAATAATATGGCATTGCCACGATTGTTTTTCATATTGAACAAATAGTTTTCTACTAATAAGTGGGAATGGGATCCGCATAATGGACACCCAATCCAATGTGTTAACTGAAAAACAAACAAGCCTTCTACTAATGGGGAATAGAAACACGTTTAGTTGAGGGTGTTTCTCAAAACTCTTTCACAAAGAACACATTTTCTTTTTTTGATGTACTGATTATACACATAAGGGTGCTAAAAATACGGACTGCCCCAGACCGATTGGTTTTGTACAAAGGAGAACAAAAAACAGAGCCTCTCACTAATGGGAAATAACTTTGAAAAAAGCGCACCCCGAAATGAAAAAAAGTTCGTCACTCTGAGAGCGGGAGTGATGAACATTTGTGGTATCATTATAGTTACAATATGTTAACAGGGATTTGGAGATAGAACTGATGAGTGTAACTGTAAAGAATCTGCTTAAACTGCCATCGCTTGCCAATGCGACAGTCGTTGCTGGAAAGGAAGGTCTGGACAAGATCGTCGCCTCTGTTTCAGTACTTGAAACTATGGAGTATGAGCTTATCGATGATCATGCCTATCTTAATGATGAGTTCAATGGCGGAGAGATCGTTATAACAGGTTTCCTGAATGGTGCAGACGATATAGATGCCCAGTATAACAGCGTAAAGAGGCTTGCTCTCTCCGGCGAGGTAGGCCGTATACTGTATTACGTAGGAGTGATCGTAAAGAAGGTCGACCCTTCGATTATAAAGCTGGCTGATGAACTAAAATTTCCAATTATCGTCATGCCGGAGAATCAGTTTAATCTCAGGTACGGTGAAGCAATCACAGATATTATGGGACTGATCATCCGTGATCAGATATCCGGCGAGCCAATGATAGTTTCCTTGCTCGAATCCATATCCAAACTGCCTGTACACCAGCAGAACGTAGGCACCATGATAAGGCTGATCAGCAACAGACTCAGATCAAGCGTTATCCTGACAACAGATAAAAATAATACTCTGTATGAAGCTGCCTGGCCAAGTGAGTTAGCAGGTATCCACAAGGGCATTGAGGAGCTTGCCGCAACTGACTTCAAAGCAAATCCGATCAGCTTCCCGAAGATGGAAGATGCTCTCGTATATAAAGAAGATGTGAACATATCAGGAACTAAATACAACCTGTATATTGTACATGTCGGCGGACCGCTTACGGGCATCCTTCTCCAGCAGACTGTTGAAGGAGTCCGTATAGCTCTCAAGCTGTGGGGCAAAGATAAGGGCGAGAGCGTTGCAACAGAGATCGTCGAAGCTATCCTGACGGACCAGCCGGTCAAAATGAGATCGCTGTCTGCTATGTTCGATTTGGACATAGCGTCTGTAGATTCCATGTGGGTGATCAATGGCAGCACATTTTCAGCAGACGATGTTCACCTTGTGACCGATGAAGCACATAAATTCTGCCGGACAGTATGCGCAGATCTGTATAAGGAGAGCATAGTGCTTTTCACTGATAACATAAAGAGAAAAGCAGATGTAGATGCTCTGAGAGCGAATATAGAAACAGTATTGGGCAAGAATGTCAGGATAAGCTTCTTTACCAATCTGAAGGACACGGGAGAAGTAAGAAGTGCTTATCTCCTGAATTATGACTGCTGGCAAGATGCATCAAGAATAATGCCGGATAAGGAATTTTTTGTCAGTGGTGACATAGAATTCGCGAATGCCTGCCGGCAGATAGTAGAGGGCGGAGCTGACAGTATATCGAAGTATCTGAGTCTGTTTGATATTATAGAAGACAAGAAAGGGAACGACGACTGCATCAATACGCTCTGCACGTTCCTGCTGGACGCAAACAGCAATGTGCAGACGACATCGGATAAGATGTTTGTTCATAAGAACACAATCAAGTACAGGATCAAGACCATGAGCGACTGTCTGGGCTTTGCTATAGGGGCTATGCCTGAGTCCGAAAAACTCTATAAAGCCTGTGGAATCAAACGACTTCTTGATTAATAATTGACACAACGAATGCAACACTCAAAAAGCAGCGGCCTTTGTCCATTTGGACAAAAGATGTTGCTTTTATTTTGCCTCACAGATAAAGATTAATGACCGTTCGAACATCTACAATCATCATATTGGGAAAATGTATATGGAAAGAAGGGTCAAAATATGGGAAAGAAAGAAACAGGTTTCGAAATCAAAGCCGAACAGCGTCAGAGTTGGACGTCAATTGCTGCAATATGGGCAGGCGGAATGATCTGCGTTCCGTGCCTAATGATTGGAGGCGTATTGGCAGTAGGGGGACTGACAATAGGTCAGATGCTGCTGGCCATTCTTATAGGATATGGCCTCATCTGCGGATACATGATAATGATCGGCATGCAGGCATGTGATACAGGTCTTCCTGTAGCGGTAATGGCTTCCGGTGCGCTCGGTACAAAGGGTTCAAGATATATAATCAGCATCATTCTCGCCATAGCATGCATCGGATGGTTCGGCATCCAGTCCGCAACATGCGGCAGTGCTTTTGCATCGATGATCGCGGGAATGAGCGGCGGTGAGGCTAGCCCGACAAGCGTCATGATCTGGTCGATCATATGGGGCGTTATAATGCTCGCTACAGCATGCAGCGGATTCAAGGGCCTTAAGTGGCTCAACTACATAGCTGTTCCAATGCTGCTTATCGTATGCCTGTACGGCCTTATCGCCGGAATAACTCAGAACAATGGCGGAGCAGTGATCTCAAACTACGCACCTGAGGCATCCGCCGGACTCGTATTCGGCATCTCGATGGTAGTCGCATCGTTCGCACTCGGCGGAGTTATCTCGGCTGACTACTGCAGATTCGCTAAGAACAGAGGCGATGTAGTCAAGTCTTCACTTGTAGGAGTCATCCCTGCAGGACTGTTCATGCTCATGACAGGAGCTTTGATGAGCATAGTAACCGGGCAGTATGACATCTCTGCTATTCTAAGCTCACTCGGAGTGCCGTTCCTCGGATTGCTGGCGCTAGTTCTTGCAACATGGACCACCAACGTTACGAATGCGTACTCAGGCGGTCTTGCTCTCAGTAACCTGCTCGGATTCGATGAGAGCAAGTTTAAGGTCACGACAGGAATAGCAGGTGCTTGTGGCACGCTTCTAGCGGCACTTGGACTGCTCAACGCATTCCAGGGATTCCTGTCACTTATGTCCGGCCTCATACCTTCACTTGCAGGCGTGATAATCGCAGAATACTGGATAGTAAACAAGGGGGATAAAGAAAAGTTCGACATAAAGGAAGGATTCTCAGCAATCGGAATCATTGCATATGTGGTCGGCGCACTTGTTGCTTGCATAACAGGAGGAACATTCGCTAACTTTCCGGGACTGGTGGAAGCAATGCCGTTCCTTAACATCCCATTCTTTGTAGGGCCGATCAATGGAATAGTAGTATCACTTATCCTTTATGTGATATTAGCTAAGGCAAAAAAGATAAAATAATATGGTGGATCGGGGTGAAGCAGTGACTTCATCCCTTTGCATAAATAAAACAAAGGAGATCTGAAAATGCGTAAACTTGGAATACCTGAAATCGAAGATATCGCCAGAGGCGCGGCTCTTCTTGGAGCGGGCGGCGGCGGAGATCCGTATCTCGGAAAGCTGGTAGCTATAGGTGCGATCAACGAATGCGGACCTGTGACACTGCTTGATCCGGACGAAGTGCCGGATGATGCACTCGTAGTTCCGTTCGCAATGATGGGAGCGCCGACAGTTTTGTGCGAAAAGATCATAGGCGGCAGCGAATACAAAGCTCTGTTTGACATCGTTTCAAGCCATGAGGGAAGAAAGGTCTTTGCTACCATGCCTATGGAAGCAGGCGGTCTTAACTCGATGTTCCCGATTGCTGCAGCAGCAAGACTGGGACTGCCTATGGTCGACTGCGACGGCATGGGAAGAGCTTTCCCTGAACTTCAGATGGTCACATTCACTATTGGCGGAATAAGTGCATCACCGATGGGACTGGCAGATGAGAAGGGTAATACAGTCATCTTCGATACGATCACAAATAAATGGTCCGAGGAGCTTGCCAGAGCGGTCACGATGAGCTGCGGCGGCTCCGTAGCAGTTACTTTATACAATCTGACAGGAAAGCAGCTGAAAGAATACGGCGTAAAGGGTATTGTTACCAGAAGCGAGCAGCTTGGAGCCGCAATGAGAACAGTAAAGAATGTTACTGACAAAACGCCAGAAGAAGCGTTCCTTGAGTTCACAGAGGGATTCAAGCTGTTCAGAGGGAAGATCGTTGACGTTCTCAGAGAGACCAAAGGTGCTTTCAACTTCGGTAAGGTGGTGGTTGAAGGTATCGGAGAATGCAAAGACCACACTGCTTATGTCGAGTTCCAGAATGAGAATCTGGCTGCAGTTGTGGATGGCGAGATCGTAGCAACGACTCCGGATCTGATTACGCTTGTAGATACAGAAACATTCAATCCGGTTCCTACTGATGCTCTGAAATACGGCAAGCGGGTCATGATAGTCGGTCTGAAATGCTTCGAGATGTGGCGCTGCAAGGAAGGACTGGATCTCGTAGGACCAAGATACTTCGGACTGGATACTGACTACATTCCTATCGAGGAAAGATCGAAAGGAGGGCTCAGATAATGTATAAGCTTGGAATAGACGTAGGCGGAACCAATACTGACGCTGTAATAATTGATGAGAATTACAACGTAATAGCTAGTGTAAAGAACCCGACGACAGCTGATATCTATGATGGTATTGTCGGTGCTGTAAGAAAAGTACTCGATGAATCCGGTGTAGATAAGATGCAGATCGGACAGGCGATGCTGGGAACCACTCAGTGCACTAATGCCATCGTAGAAAGAAAGAATCTCGCAAAGATAGGTATCATCAGGATCGGTGCACCTGCATCATGCGGTGTGGATCCTATGGTGGACTGGGAAGATGACATCAAAGAGATCTGTGAGAAAGCAGTAATTGTCCGCGGCGGATATGAATATGACGGCAGAGAGATCACTGATCTCGATGAGGATGCCTGCCGCGAATTCTTCACTGAGATGAAGGAAAAGGGAATAAAGTCGATAGCGGTATCCGGTGTATTCTCGACCATCAGAAATGATAATGAGCTTCGCGCAGCAGAGATTGCTAAGGAAGTCATGGGCGACGATGTGCATGTATCCATCTCCAGTGAGATAGGTTCTATGGGACTTGTTGAAAGAGAAAACGCAACTATCCTCAATGCTGCATTATGGAAGATCGCAGAGAAATTCACGGATGGTTTCGCCAAGAGTATGGAAGATGAAGGTATAAAGAACGCCAAGATCTATCTCTCTCAGAATGACGGAACACTGATGACGATGGAATACGCACGCAGGTATCCGATCCTGACAGTAGCGTGCGGACCTACCAACTCGATCAGAGGTGCAAGTTATCTTAGCAAGCTGGCTAATGCTATCGTAATCGATGTCGGCGGCACGACCACGGATATTGGTGTTATTCAGAACGAGTTCCCGAGGGAATCTAGCGTGGCAGTAACGATCGGCGGTGTCCGTACCAATTTCAGAATGCCTGATGTTATGTCCATAGGTCTTGGCGGCGGCTCGATCGTAAGAGAAAAGCCAGATGGAACTGTGACAGTGGGTCCGGATTCGGTAGGGTTTGAGCTTACTGATAAGGCACTTGTGTTTGGCGGAGATGTTCTGACTGCAACGGATATAGCTGTGAGACTTGGCAAGGCGGATATTGGTGATGCTTCGCTGGTAAAGGATGTTCCAATTGAACTTGCTGAAAAAGCACAGGATGCCATCAGAGTCCTTACGGAAGATGCGATAGATGCGATGAAACTGTCAAGTGATGACAGCGATGTAATACTGGTAGGAGGCGGATCGGTAATACTTCCGGATACTCTTGCCGGCGCCGCACAGACGATCAAACCGGAACACTTCGGATGTGCCAATGCTATCGGATCTGCTATATCCAAGGTCAGTGGTACACTTGAGACTCTGATCAATTATGATGAGATCCCGCGTGACCAGGCTCTTGCGGATGCAAAGAATGCGGCTATAGAGATGGCTGTGGAAGCCGGTGCAAAACGTGACACTGTAGAGATCATAGATGTTGAGGATGTTCCGCTGCAGTACTATCCTGGAAATACCAACCGCGTTAAGGTAAAGGCTGCAGGTGAACTGATCTCCTGATCCTTCAGGAGTGATAGTTGATAGCAAAGACCGCGATTATCCTCGCGGTCTTTGCCTGTTTGTTATATTTAGACTAAGCTACTCTTATTTTATTCCGCTGTATTACTCTTTTCCCAGCATGCTACCGCATTCGTTATACGCTCGTCTTTAAGTGGAGTATAGTAAGGGTCTTCCATCATGTTCACGAGCCCTTGCTTTGAGAGGATGTTTATTGCAAACCCCTCGAAAAGTTCGCCTGCCTCATCCCAGTATTCATCCATATCTACTTTGTAGTAGAGATAGCTGATGAGCCCAATCGGATCATCAATTGGCAGATTGGCTGCCTCATAGTAGATATAAAGGTTTACGAAATTGATAACGTCTTCTGGTGTTGGGCAGTTTTCATGGAGATGCTTTACCCAGACAGGGTAGATGTCCTCCCAAGTGTAGTGTTCAAATAGCTCCCATGACGTTTTCAGATGCTCCTCGTGATCTTCAGGATCAAAGGAATCATCAGAGAAGGAGCAGTTAAACAGATAGTCCGTGTATTCTTCTATAGATTTCATCATTATCATTGTCCTTTCTTCTTCTTAAAGAGTATAGATGGAAGCTTTCCGAAGGCCTCGTCAGCCACCTGCATAGACTTTGCATTCGGCTTATAATGACCGCTCTGGTTATCGTATGAGGCGATCTTTCCACCGTGAATATGTACGATTCCAGCCATTTGCACCTGTGGATCTTTTCCACCGACCAATGTTGGATGCGGCGTTGGCGCGCCATCTCTACCATTTCCGTTTCGTCTGCCGAGAATGATATTTCCATCCATGTCAATGACATATGGCATGTCAATATTTGTATGTTTGCTACCGACATAATTGCCGTTTATCATATCATTGATGTTTTGAGCGGTTGGATTCTTGTCATAATGCCCGTCGTGGTAAGTGCCGTTTTTAATATCCTGTTCGTGCATGTTCTTTACAACATGGTATGAAGGGGCATAAGGCTGGGAACCACTTCCTCCACCACCATAGCTACCACTTGCTCCGCTACCCATTATCGATCACCCCCTTTAACACGAGTGATCCAGTCTGGGTATGCAACAAACTGTGCTGAGTTCAGATAAGCACCAAAGACCTTTTCATCCATGGATCCGTAAACCAGTACGACTTCCGGTTCCAACGTCTCCATCATTGCTGCCAGCCCGGCTTCAAAATGATACTTATCGTCGCGGGTTCTAAAGCATCCATAAGTGCCTACTGCGACGATGCTGTGCTTTTCTACTCCCAGAAAAGCAACTCGTTCCGGCAGGAGCCTTGTGGTATATGTAAGCTCATTCCCCCATCGAATCTGAGGTATCACATAGGCTCCATTATGCTGATAATAGAAGCCTATTACTCTGTTGCGATAAACATTGGAAATCTGTACCGCAAGAGGAGCGTTTCGATAGAGGGAGCAGTCCGGAGAAATGAACAGCTTGACGTTTTCAGGTGTTACCAGAACTGTTTGCCGAAACTCTTCCAGATAATCCTCCGGAGAAATCAGTATATCTGCGAATTCATTGTCCATTTCATAGAAGCCGACAGCAATGTTATTGCCTTCAATACGGTTCCTTTTTGTGAATGGTACAATGTCAGACGGGATAATGAGCTTGTCAGGTTTGCGAATTGTTGGAATGCCAAGATAGCCATCGAAATCCGCACCGATAACAAGCTCTGGATTCATGCCATCATCAATTATGGCTTTTCTTTTACGCTTATTCATTGTAGCATATTCCTCCGTATATTATTTTTCCTAACTTTGAATGTTTGTGTACATTATTACTTCCCCTGAAATAGCAATACCGCTCAGACGTGCGCAGACTGGTGCCGTGGTTACGGGTACAGCTCTGCAATTTAGCACGTCAGGGCGGCTTGTTTGCAAGTAATTGGTATTTAGTTGTAGTAGCATTATCAAGGGGGACGCGGTCCGCCGATAGTGACCTCGATATCACTCTTGCTGGCAATGCATTTCAGCAGTACTGTCAGGGGATGCTCAATTCTTTCCGGGACTTTGATCACGAAGCAGTTCTTGCCGATTGGGCACTTTTTCGGGCATCGGTATATGTATCCTTGCTTGTTCATTCTCTCCTCCAAACCTGTTAGATGTTCGCTATTTTCTAACATGATAATTATTTTTTTGGAGTGCGATGTGCACTCCTTGAAATACATATGTTGTTATATGAAGTAATTGAATTCATCTTCCAATAATCCCAATGTTTGTAGACGGAAGACCATAGGCGAATAGTTTACACCGAATTTACGGCCAAGCTCTCTTATGTCATCTTTGATGCCATAACCGAAAGGGATAGGATGGTCCCTGTAGTATAGGAGCCTACGGGCTCCGTATATAACAGCTTCGCGCGGCATAAGAAACGCAGCCGCTGCATAGTTTGCCTGATGCTCGATCCAATAGAGGGCATCCTTCTTATTCGTTTGTTTTTGTCCGTAGCCTGTGAATGATTGGGACATATGTCCACTGTGTTTGAACGAAGCCTGATGCTTATCAAAATGGAAGCATTCATGCATTACTGTAAAATTCTCGGAAAAACTGTCCTGCTCGCAGGTGCTCTCATTCAGATCCCGGTCAATGATTATCGTACCCCCGTAAAACAGCTTTTCAGTCGGCATCATCCCATCAATATATGGATTGCCAGGCCATACATGCAGAACTCCGTCACGAAAGATCGTAGCGCCAAGGTAAGTTCGATCAGGTGACAGGTATTCGAAGGCCAGTCTGGCTCCCAGTAGATCGACAATATCATATACATCGACCTGAGAAGGCTTCTTAAGCCTACTGGCATCATAACGCCGATTCAAATCGTCGGCGAGAGCATCAAGCTGTTTATTGGAATATCGATAGTAAATCAATGGCTTTCTCCTTAGTCCTTTTTACTTTCTTCAAGAATTCTGATGATTTTTTCCCATTCTTTCTCGCCCGCACCGGAATCGCGTGCAAGGCGAAGGGCAACACGGGACTTATCCTGTTCCATGATATAGTCAGCTATATCCGGTGATACTGAGTTTTTCTTGTTCCCGGCGGCAAGATCAAAGAGATGGTCAGTCTCTTCCTGGCTTAGGTTCAATGCCTCTGCAATCTTATATATCTTTTCTTTTTCCGGCGGATAACGATGATCGTTCTCTATATCACTCATGTAAGCAGGGGCTATTTCCAGTATCCCTGCAAGCTTGCGCAAATTGATCTTTGCTGCAAGACGCTTTTCTCTGACATAACTGCCAAATGTCTGTCCACTCTCCATTGCTGATCTCCTTTCCTCCTGATGCTAGATGTAAGCGTGTTCGCTATTTTCTAACACGCTTATTGTAATCCTATATAAAAGAGCTGTCAAGAACATGTTCACAGAAATCTAACGCAATCATTCGTAAACAATATATGTTATAATCAAATCGATGATTCGATTTTGAAATATTTTATTTCGTGTTGGAGGAAAGCGTAATGTCTGTATCATATAAGAAGCTTTGGAAGCTCCTGATCGACAGAGATATGACCAAAACTCAGCTTAGAAAAGATGCCAAAATAAGTACGGGTGCGCTTGCTAAACTGGGGAAGAATGAAAATGTTAATACAGAAGTTCTGGTAAAAATCTGTAATACACTCCATTGTGATATTTCAGATATTATGGAACTTACGGAGGAAGAGGTGGAGAATTAATGGATAAAGCTAATTTCGGGCAGCTTGTGTCTTTTATTTTCGGAATAGCAAACGACTGCCTTGTAGACGTATATGATGTCGGTGATTATCGTAAAATCATATTACCAATGATAGTCCTCCGCCGCTTTGATGCTGTGCTGGAGCCATCCAAGCAGGCTGTTCTTACTATGAAAAAACAGCTTGATGATGCGGGTATCACTGATCAGGATGAAGCACTTTGTGCTGCAGCCGGTGAAGCCTTTTGCAACAGCTCTCCTTATGTTCTTTCTGATCTGAAGTCCCGGACGAATCAGCAGCAGTTGAAGGCTGATTTTATTCTATATCTTGATGGCTTTTCGAAAAACGTGCAGGATATTATCAAAAAGTTTGAGTTCCGTAATCAGATCGACAAGCTTTCGGAACATGATATTCTCGGCCTTCTGATAAGCAAATTCACGGATCCATCTATTAATCTTTCAGCTCGGCCGGTGACTAATGCCGCAGGAGTAACACTTCCTGCTTTGGACAATCACACTATGGGTACTGTATTCGAGGAAGTGATCAGGAAGTTCAACGAAGAAACAAATATAACTGATGCAGGACGTCATTTCACTCCTCGCGATATAGTGGAACTGATTACTGATCTGGCTTTTGTCCCAATCAAGGATCAGATCCAGAATACAACTTATCGTATTTATGATGGAGCTTGCGGTACCGGCGGGATGCTCACTGTTGCAGAACAGCGAATCAGAGAGATCGCTGAAGAAAATGACAAGCGTGTGTCCATACATCTGTATGGTCAGGAGAATGCTGATGAGACTTATGCCATCGCTAAAAGTGATATGCTGCTCAAAGGCGAGGGCACTCAGTCAAATAACATTTTCTTCGGTTCGACAATCTCTAATGATGGTTTTGCCGGAGAGACGTTCGATTTCTGCCTAAGCAATCCGCCATTTGGTACTCCATGGAAGACCGACCTTAAAGCCTGGGGAGATATCAAGAAATCTGACATCACTGACAGCCGCTTTATAGTCAGTTACAATGGTCAGAATTTCTCCCTTGTACCTGATATTGGAGATCCGCAGATGCTATTTCTTGCCAATAACATTAGCAAAATGAAGAAGGATACCAAATTAGGTACTCGTATCGTTGAAGTTCATAATGGATCCTCCTTGTTCACAGGCAAAGCAGGGCAGGGGCCCTCAAATCTGCGGCAGTATATCATTGAACAGGATCTGCTGGAGTGCATAGTTGCCGTACCAGAAAAGATGTTTTACAACACTGGAATCGGAACATATCTATGGGTGCTTTCAAACAAAAAGGAAGCCCGACGTAAAGGTAAAATTCAGTTGATTGATGCCACATCCTTTAAAAGCCCGCTTCGTAAGAATCTGGGTGAGAAGAACTGCGAGATCACAGAACCGATCCGCAGGAGGATCCTTGACCTATATATGGCATTTGAAGATGCTGACCCAAAATACAGCAAGGTGTTCGATAATAGTGAGTTTGGTTATTGGGAAGTGCCGGTATATACTCCGCAGCTGGACGAAAACGACCAGCCTATCGTGGATAAGAAAGGTAAGCCTGTAAAGCCTAATGTCGATAAAGAGCAGGTGCCTTTCGGTTATGAAGGTGGTATAGAGGCTTTCATAGATAACGAGGTGAAGCCATATGCTCCGCTGGCATTTATAGTTCCCGGCACGGAAAAAATCGGATACGAGTTATCCTTCACCAAATACTTCTATGAACCAGTACAGCTGCGAACACTGGAAGAAATCACAGCTGATATTCGAGCTATAGAAGCCGAGACAGACGGCCTGCTAGATGAAATAATAGGAGGCCGAAGATGAGGTACAATCAGTATCAGCAAACACAAATACCATGGGTGGAAGAAATACCATGTCATTGGCAACAAATCCGTAATGGAGGACTGTTTGACTACCATCAAGATGTGGTCGGCGAGAAGTATAGAGAGTATGAGCTCCTTTCTCTGAGCACGCAAGGTATAAAGCATAAGGATATTTCAGACGTGTCTGGAAAAGTTCCTAAGTCATATGATAGTTACCAAGCGGTACAACCAGGAGATATGGTTTTTTGCCTATTTGATTTGGATTGCTCGGCGGTCTTCTCGGGGTTATCAATGTATCGCGGCATGATAACATCTGCATATGATGTGATGACCCCGAAAACTGATATAGTTAACCCTCGATATCTTGACTATTGGTTTAAATCTGTTTTTGCTGGAAGATACTATAAGTTATTTGCAAAATCTATTCGATATACAATTAACTACGATATTTTCAAAGCATTAAAAACGCCGGTTCCACCTTACGATGAGCAGAATCAAATAGTACGTTTTCTTGATTGGCAGACCTCGCGAATTAACAAGCTGATTCATGGCTTTCAGCGGGAGATACTTTTGATTCGAGAGCGTACAGATAGTGCGATTTCTTCTGCTGTATTGCGCGGTCTGAATAAAGATGTAAAGCTGAAACCAACAGGACTACAGAATATAGAGTTTATCCCTGAACATTGGAGGATACTCCAGAATAAAAGGATTTTTGAAGAACGCTCTGAATACTCCACGACAGGAAACGAAACCTTGCTTAGTGTTTCGAAGCATTATGGGGTAAAACCATATGCTGAACTAACAGATAGTGAGCAGTATGCAACAATAAAACCTGCTGAGTCACTGGTCGGTTATAAGAAGGTCAAGCGATATGATGTAGCCATGAATATCATGCGTGCAAGGAACGGAAGCTATGGTGTCTCAGAGTACGATGGTATTGTAAGTTCCGCGTATGCAGTGTTTAAGCCAATTATCGAGTGTAATCCGAGATATATGCATTATTTGCTGAAGACCCCTCATGTAATAGGGATCTTCGAGTCATACTCTTATGGTATAGCAGAGCATCGGAGAAGACTGTATGCGGTAGATTTTCTGAGATTGCATCTTCCGGTTCCACCTGTTGAGGAACAGAATGAGATCGCTCACTATGTGGAGGGACTGCAGGAGCAGGCGCAAAGCGCGATTCAGAAAATACAGAAGGAGATAAATCTTCTCCGTGAATATCGCACACGCTTGATATCCGATGTTGTTACCGGGCAGATGGATGTGCGAGGAATAGAGATCCCGGAATACACTATGGAAGAAGATGCAGAAGACATCACCGAAATTGACGATATTGTAGATGGGGAGGCGGATACAGATGACGAGTAATACAAAAGAGAATGGTTTTGAGACTCTGATTGTGACTAGCCTTGTCAACGAGGCGGGCTACGAGCAGGGCTTTTCGTCTGAATATAATAAGGATTATGCGATAGATGAAGGCCGTCTGTTCCGGTTTCTGCAGGATACCCAGCCGGAAAAAATGTCGGAACTTCGAATTCTGGATAGCGCCTTGGAGAAGGAGCGGTTTTTCAGACAGCTGGATAAGAAGCTGAAGTCCGATGGTGTAATTGAATTGCTTCGCAAAGGTTTGAGATACAAACATTTGAAGCTGGACCTGTTTTACGTGAGACCATCTGAGGACAACCCTGATGCGGCGCTGTTATATGAGAAGAATATATTCAGCGTTACTCGTCAGCTTCAGTATTCGAAGCTTAATCCCAAACTGGCACTGGATGTCTGCATCTTCCTGAATGGGCTGCCGATCATAACTATGGAGCTGAAAAACCAGCTTACGAAACAGAATTATAAGGATGCTATCAAACAATACAAAGATGATCGGGGTCCTTCGGAAATACTGTTCTCTTTCAAGAGATGCATAGTTCATTTTGCGGTCGATGACAGTGAAGTGTGGATGTGTACTGAACTGAAGGGCAATAAATCATGGTTCCTTCCGTTTAATAAGGGGCATAATGACGGGGCGGGGAATCCGCCGAATCCTGATGGAATTAAAACGGATTACCTCTGGAAAGATATTCTGACAAAGGACACACTATCAAATATCATAGAGAATTATGCTCAGGTAATTGAAGAAGTAGATGAAGATACTGGTGTAAAACGGTATAAGCAGGTGTTCCCTCGCTATCATCAGCTTAAAGTGGTCACATCTCTGTTGGCTGATTCCAAGAACGACGGTGTTGGCGGGCGTTATCTCATACAGCATTCTGCCGGATCGGGAAAGTCAAATTCCATTGCATGGCTTGCACACCAGCTGGTCGGATTGAAAGATAATACCGGAAAAGAGATCTTCGATACAGTGATCGTTGTGACAGATCGTATCAATCTGGACAAGCAGATTAAGAATACGATCCGCCAGTTCATGCAGGTCTCTTCAACGGTCGGCTGGGCAAAAAGTTCCGGGGAATTGAAGACGCTGCTGGATGAAGGAAAAAAGGTTATTGTTACCATCGTTCATAAGTTCCAGTTCATTCTTGATGATATATCCACACGCTACAAGGATAGAAACTTTGCCATTCTTATTGATGAGGCACATTCCAGCCAGAATGGAAGTCTGTCCGCCAAAATGAATATGGTTCTTTCAGGCAGTGTATATGACGATGACGATGACCTGGAAGATAAGATAAATACGATCATCGAAGGCCGGAAAATGGTAAAGAATGCGAGCTATTTCGCATTTACAGCTACACCGAAGAACAAGACATTGGAGATGTTCGGAAAAAAGGTGCCGCAATCAGATGGTACAGTCAAACCGGAGCCTCATTATGTCTACACTATGAAACAGGCTGTTGAGGAAGGCTTTATACTGGATGTGTTGAAATACTATACTCCGGTGCAGAGTTATTATAAACTGGCAAAGACGGTAGAAGACGATCCAAGATTTGATAAACGCCGCGCGCAGTCGATCCTGAGATACTATGTTGAATCAAATAGTTATGCGATCCATGAAAAAGCAGCCATAATGGTGGAACACTTCCACAGTGAAGTGATTGCAAAAGGAAAGGTTGGCGGCAAGGCCAGGGCTATGGTAGTAGCAAGTTCCATAAAGCGGGCGGTCGAGTATTATAAGGCAATTAACCAACTCTTGGAAGAGCGGCACAGCCCATTCAAGGCTATAGTTGCTTTTTCAGGTACTGCGGAGTGGCAGGGGCATCAAGCTACAGAGGCAGATATCAATGGCTTCCCGAGCGCAAAGATAGAAAAAACGTTCCGATCAGATCCATACCGTATTTTGGTAGTAGCCAATAAGTTCCAGACAGGATTTGATGAGCCGTTATTGCATACCATGTATGTTGATAAAGGATTGTCAGATATAAAGGTAGTGCAAACACTGTCCAGGTTGAATCGGAGCCATCCAGACAAAAAAGATACTTTCATTCTGGACTTCGTTAATGAACCGGGGATTATCAAACAGGCATTTGATCGCTATTACAAGACAACGATTCTGTCCGGAGAAACAGATGTTAATAAGCTGAATGATCTGATCGATACGATGGAATCCATTCAGGTATACAGGACCGAAGATATCGACCGCTTTGTCGAGTTATACTTGAATGGGGCGGAAAGAGATGAACTTGATCCAATTCTGGACCACTGCGTAGAAGTATATAGGGATTTAACAATTGAGGAACAGATCGAATTCAAGTCATGTGCAAAGAGTTTCGTACGCACATATAATTTCCTGGCTGCGATTCTGCCATATGGCAGTGTGCAATGGGAAAAGCTTGTTATCTTCCTCAATCTGCTGGTTCCAAAGCTGCCATCTCCTGAAGGTGAGGACTATACTGAAGGCCTGCTTGATGACGTAGATCTTGAAAGTTATAGGGCTGAGGCTAAGGAAACAATGCAGATCAGGCTGGAGAATGAAAATGGTGAAATAAATCCTATTCCGGTCAGTTCAGACGTTGGGATAGATGTGCCGGAGCTTGATACACTATCCAATATTTT
Organism: Anaerovoracaceae bacterium; assembly: GCA_045220485.1. GTDB lineage: Bacteria > Bacillota > Clostridia > Peptostreptococcales > Anaerovoracaceae > Crickella. The sequence goes on from JBGUVT010000329.1 coordinate 25,386, forward strand.
GAAAGAATTTCATGACATTTTCGGTAATATAGAGTGGACTGATGAGGACAAGATCCGCAAGCAAATAGCAGAACTTCCTGAAATCGTAAGCAAGGATGAAACCTATCAGAACGCAATGCGATATTCTGATATCCAAAATGCTCGTGCAGAGAGTGACAGGGCGACAAGGCAAGCCATTTTGGATACTATGAGCAGTGGCGTAGAACTGTATCGTGAAGTCCATGCCAATGAATCTCTGCGTAAATGGATATTGGATATGGTATTTAATGCTACATACACGCCACCAATAGCTGCGAGAACGATCAGACAGAAAGCGGACGTTTATACTGTTCCTGACAGTGACTCGACTCTAATGGTAGCTGAGTCACCTGCTCATTACGGAAGAAGGGACGGAGAGTAATATGTCTCTAAAAAATACCAGCAAATACATTTCATTGATTCTGCGTCATAAGCCGGAGACCATAGGAATCACTCTTGATGAACATGGGTGGGCAAATGTGGCAGAATTGATAGAAGGAGTAAACAGGACCCATCCGCTTACTATGGATGTACTGGAAGAAATAGTCAGTACAGACGAGAAGCAACGGTATTCTTTCAATGAAGATAAAACCTTGATTCGCGCAAATCAGGGACATTCTATAGCTGTCGATGTTGAGCTTGAGGAGGTCAAACCGCCTAAGTATCTGTTTCATGGCACTGGAGAAAAATATGTCTCCTCAATCGATAGACAGGGATTGATACCAAAATCGCGATTATATGTGCATCTTTCCGGAGATATTAAAACTGCTGTAAAGGTTGGTTCACGCCATGGGAGACCTGCTGTATATCGGATTCTGGCAGAGCGGATGTCAGCAGATGGCATGGTTTTCTACAAATCTGTTAATGGAGTCTGGCTGACAAAATCAGTTCCGATAGAGTATCTCAGGAAAGAAGACAGCTTTGACAATTGCGGAATCACAACCGATTAATCAATATTATTCAGGGGAGGCATGAACATAATTAATGAAGGCAATGGTTAGATACAGAAAGCGAAGAAGAAATGATCAATATCAGTAATTATAATGAGATGGATTGCCCCATTTGCGGAGAGTTTCATTTCTCTGAACTGGACGATAGTGACATTGAAATATATGATTACATTCAATGCCCTAAATGCGGTTGGAAATGTGACAATAAGCAGGCAGATAATCCTGATTGCAGTGAAGGACTTAATGAATTATCGCTAAATGAATACAAAGCAAAATATGAAGAGCGTATTGAGCAGGATTCGACATACAATTATAGAGATGACAATTATTCTGCGATCCCTCACATGTGTCCAATCTGCGGTAGGCATGAGTTTTCTGATGAAGATTCATTTGAGATATGCCCAGTCTGCGGATGGCAAGACGACGGTTTAATGGAAGAGGAACCTGACGCTTGGGCTGGCACATCAAATGATTTATGTTTCAATGATTACAAGAAGCGATATGAGCAGCAAAATGGTCATAAATAAGAACAACCATGGTTGGTCAAGAATAATTATCCTTATAACAGCATCCATACTGTTACACTTACTGTTACACCCGCTGGAGTAGAGTGAGCTGCCTTCTTTCATTTCAACGGGTTGAGGGATCTCGTCCTCGATTCGAGTCCCATACGATAGAAAGAAGTGCAAAATTGTAAGGAGTAAAAAGGGATGGCGTAGTTATCCTCCTTTCTATCAGTTGATTACACTTTTGATTCTATCGAAGGCACTTGACGCCATAGATCAATCATTTCTTCCTTGCGGCAAAGCCGAGTTTTGATTACAGAAATGATTACACATTGATTACAGGATGATGAACGTCAGTAATTGCAACGCTTTCAAAACGTGCGTGTCGTTCAAATCCCTCTCTCTCCGCCATCCGAGAGTCGTTCTATGAACGGCTCTTTTGCTTTGTAAGGATTGAAAAGACTGGGTTTGAAAGATTTGTTACTATACTATTCAACCGTAAAGTATTCAATGGAAACAATCATATCTTTACAGGTGACGAAAAGTGGTCTATAATAACGAATAATAACAGAATAATTATTCAGTGAAAAATAATTCAGAAAGGATTCGGCTTATGTTTATAGGGCGTACCAGAGAACTGCAGGAGCTATCAGCAGAAATTACAGACTGGAACAGGAGAACGGCTGTCTTGGTATACGGAAAGCGCAGAGTGGGGAAATCAACTCTGATCAAGGAAGCTGCCAGGAACTTTGATGGTATTGTCATCAATCACCTGTGTGTCCAGAGCACATTTGAAGGAAATCTTGATCTGATTTACAGAAGCGTATCGGCGGGACTGTCTCTGCCTGATATGAAATTCGATTCTCTGTTTGCCATGATGGATTTTCTGAGGACGCTGGATAAGAGGATCCTGCTGATCATTGATGAATATCCATATCTAAAGCAGACAAAAAAGAAGAATGAAGTAGATTCATATATGCAGACCGTAATTGACAGACTGCCGGATAATGTAAAGCTGATACTTTGTGGCTCATATATTACGATCATGAAAGAACTCCTGACGGAAGACAATCCTCTGTTCGGCAGATTTTCTTTGATACAGCATATACACGATTTTGATTATTATGATGCAGCAAAGTTCTATCCAGAGCTGCCGGTAAAAGACAAGGTGGCATTCTATGCGGTTTTTGGAGGAAGTCCCTATGTCCTGGAAAACCTCGATCCACAGGCTACCATACAGGACAACATACAGCGTCTGCTGCTTCCGGAAACGGGTCTGATCCGTTCTCACATAGAGAATGTTATGCTGCGGGAAATCCGGAAATCTTTCGATGCAAGGATACTTGAGATCCTGGGAAACGGAAAGAAGAAGTATTCCGAGATCCGCTCACGTATAGGCG
>JBGUVT010000330.1:0-9028 GCA_045220485.1 Anaerovoracaceae bacterium
CCAAATGTGCCAGAATCGCTGTCTACAGGGATAGATGTGATGCTTTTCAGCGGTGATAAGCTGCTGGGAGGTCCTCAGGCAGGCATCATAGTTGGAAAGAAAAAATATATAAAAGCAATGAAAAAGCATCCGCTTGCGAGAGCCATGAGGGTAGATAAAATGACCTTCGCAGCACTCGAGGCAACGCTTATGAAATACAGAGACCGCAAGATGGCGCTCAGGGACATTCCTGTGCTTCGCATGATATCCGCATCAGGCGATGAAATGCGAAAGAAAGCCGAGAAACTTGCAGATGCAATCAAGAGAGTGGATCCGTCCATTTCTGTAGAACTCGTACCTGTTGAAGACCAGATCGGAGGAGGCTCAGCACCGATGGTAAGGCTCCCTGGCTGGGCAGTGTCCGTAAAAGACGGTATGAAGTCAGCCGACAGAACGGAGAGAAAGCTTCGCAAGGCAGATATCCCTGTGATCGCAAGGATAAACGAAGACAGGCTCCTGCTCTGTGTCCGCACTATCGCGGATGAAGAGATAGTGACAACTGCAGAGGCGTTCAGAAAGTAAGAATGAAGAACATAATCATAGGTACAGCCGGACATGTCGATCACGGCAAAACAACGCTCATCAAAGCGCTCAGCGGCATCGATACTGACAGGCTTATAGAAGAGAAAAAGCGCGGCATCACGATCGAACTCGGCTTTGCCCACATTCCGAACGATGCCGGATATAATATCGGAGTTATCGATGTACCGGGACATGAGAAATTCATAAAGCACATGCTCGCGGGGATCGGGGGCATTGACTTCGTGTTGTTTGTTGTTGCTGCAGATGAAGGTATAATGCCTCAGACAAGAGAGCATTTCGAGATCCTCAACTCGCTGGGAATAGACGATGGAATAATCGCGGTCACAAAGACTGACATGGTCGATGAAGAGTGGCTCGAGATGCTGCTGGAAGAAGTCGATGACTATTTCAAAGATTCTTTCCTGGACGGAAAACCAGTCATACCGGTGAGTGCCGCTACGGGTGAAGGCATTGAAGAGTTAAAGGCTGAAATAATCAAAAAATGTGATAGAAAAAACAAGCGCCGCGAAGAAAAGGAACTGTTCAGGCTGCCTGTTGACAGGGTGTTCACAATGCAGGGATTCGGAACAGTTGTGACAGGGACACTCATGGATGGAAATGTCAGGATCGGAGACGATGTGATGATCTATCCTGAGGGAGTCAAGGCAAAAATCAGAGGTATACAGACATACGGAAAGGATACGGAAATCGCTGTCGCAGGGCAGAGAACAGCAATAAACCTGTCCGGTGTGTCAAAAGAAGATATAAACAGGGGAGACATAGTTGCATATCCCGGGGCGGTAACTGTCACAAGCATTATTGATACAGAACTGAACATTTTCAGCTCCACGGACAGGATCGTTCTTAACAACAGCAGGGTACATCTTTACTGCGGATCTGATGAAGTGCTGTGCAAGGTCATACTGCTTGACAGAGATGCTATATCTGCAGGAGAGACTGCTTATGCACAGCTCAGACTTGAGGAACCGGCGGCCGTCAGACGCGGTGACCGGTTCATCATCAGATTCTATTCACCGATAATTACTGTCGGCGGGGGTCGTATAATCGATGCGCTGCCTGCCAAACACAAGAGAAACAAGCCTGAAATACTTGCCGGTATGGAAGTGCTGTCAGGAGGCAGTCTGAGTGAGATCATTTACGCAAAGGCTGGCGAAAGACGTTTTGTAAGGCAGAAGGAGCTTGCCGGAGAGCTGGGGCTTCTTGCGCACGAAATGGATGAGGAATCAGCCGGCGGAATAGCGGACGGATCGCTGATAGTCCTGCCTGACGAGACTATAGTGAGCGATTCCAAGTATGGGCGCATGAAAGATGATACAGAGAAAATCATCAACGACTATCATGCTGACAATCCTCTTGCGGATGGAATACCGCGTCAGGAGCTGCTTTCCAGACTTAAAAAAAGATGGTTCACGGAAGACAGCAAGCTCGTTCAGGCTGTTATCAGGTATATGCTCGGACAGGGTGTCATTGAGGACAAAGGAAAAGCGATTGCAATCAGCGGATTCAGCATCGAATATACACCTGAGCAGTGTGCACTAAAGGAAAAGATTGCCCTCATGTATGCTGATGCAGGCATCGAGATGATAAGAAACGATGAGATTCTCGCGCTTTATCCGGATGCCAGGATAGTCCGCGCTATACAGGAAGATATCGAATCAGAAGGGACCATTTACAAGGTAAATCCTTCGTACTACATAGATAAAGCCGCATGGGAACACGCATTAAGTGTGGCAAGGTCTTTTAAAGGGAATTTCACACTTGCCGAATACAGGGATAAACTTGGAACATCCAGAAAATACGCCGTAGAGTTGCTCCCGGCTATGGATAAAGCCGGAATAACTGTCTTTGACGGCGAAACCAGAACAGTTGTAAAGTGACCAGAGAATGACGGGCGAAGAAAGGTTATTGGTAAACAAGAATATAATCAGAGTCATAGCTGCAGGACTTGCGTTTCTGCTGTGTCTTTTGATGCTGACGGGCTGCTCTTCGATGAACGACGCTGAAAAAAAGGTGTCAAAAGAGCTTAAGGCTCTTCAGGAATCTGACTCGACAGGCAGTGAAATAATCACTCTTAGAGATTCTTTATCTGATGAAGGCAGGAAAAACTTCGACGGATTCCTGAAAAAGCTTAAAAGCTTTGACTTCGAGATCACCGGCAGCGAGGAAAACGAAGAAAAAGGCGATGATTACACCCTTGTAAGCGTAAAGATAAAAACGTTCGATTTCGGAAGAGAATATCTTGCGTCGTGGACGGAGTATCTGAAAGCAAATGAAGGAGTGAATCCGGAAGATCTTACAGACTTTTATGAACTTCTTTTTGCCAGACTCAACTCTCTGGATGAAAAGGAATATATAAAATCAATAAAAATAGTATGTGCCGATCCTCTTGATAACGGAGAGTGGATCGCTAACATAAAAGAAAATGAAGAACTGCAGGATGCCATTTTCGGAGGCATGATAAGCGAGATGAAAATGCTTGCTGCAGAATAATACGCATTGTGGAGGAATGAAATGATCAACAAGTACAGAAACTTTTGTATGCATGAAGGCGGACATGAAGGCGGCGCAGCTCCTGAGGACTGCACACATGACTGCAGCACTTGCGGTGCTGACTGTGCATCCAGAGAAGGAGGAATCCAGAAAGCCGAGCTTAATCCATACAGCTCCGTGAAAAAGGTAATCGGTGTAGTATCGGGTAAAGGCGGAGTCGGAAAGTCGATGGTTACAGCTCTTTCCGCGCTGGCTGCTACAAGAGACGGATTTAAGACCGGAATTATGGATGCGGATATCACCGGACCTTCGATCCCTAAGATGTTCGGAGTACATACAAAAGCTTACGGAAGTGATTACGGAATCCTTCCGGAAGAGACTCCAATGAATATAAAGCTGATGTCCATCAATCTGCTGGTTGAGAATGAAACAGACCCTGTTGTATGGAGAGGACCTGTAATCGGCGGAGTAGTTGAGCAGTTCTGGTCTGAAGTATACTGGGGAGATCTCGATGTTCTCTTTATTGATATGCCTCCTGGGACCGGAGACGTTCCTCTGACAGTATTCCAGTCGATACCTGTCGATGGAATCATCGTAGTCACATCACCACAGGACCTCGTTTCCATGATCGTCGGCAAGGCAGTCAAAATGGCTAAGCTCATGAATATTCCTGTTCTCGGACTCGTTGAGAACATGAGCTACATCACTTGCCCTGACTGCGGACGCAAGATCGAGATGTTCGGACCTAGCCAGGCAAAGGCAGTAGCTGCCGAATATGGTATCAGACTGCTCGAACAGCTTCCTATAGATCCGGTCCTCTCACAGGAAGCGGATATGGGCAAGATCGAATTCAACGAAGGCACCCAGATGGAATCCATACTCGGAGTGCTCGATGATCTCGGACTCAAAGCAGAGTAATATAAGCAGACACCTGTTTTCTTAAAGAAAGGGCACTTCATTGGGAGAACTGATTAGACTTGAAGGAATAGTAAAGAGCTTTGACGATACCGTGGTTCTGAACGGCATTGACCTTATAGTGGACGAAAATGAATTTGTCACACTGCTGGGGCCTTCCGGATGCGGCAAAACTACTACTCTACGTATAATTGCCGGCTTTGAGAAGCCGGACGAAGGCAGGGTTTATTTTGAGGGCAAGGATATCACGGATCTTCCGGCGAACCAGCGTCCGGTAAATACCGTATTCCAGAATTACGCGCTTTTCCCTCACATGACAGTGGGTGAGAATATAGCGTTCAGCCTCAGGGTAAAGAACAGACCCGAGGATGAAATAAAGAAAAAGGTTGCGAACGCACTTAAACTCGTGAACCTCAAAGGCTTTGAAAACAGGCGCATAGATCAGCTTTCGGGCGGTCAGCAGCAAAGAATCGCAATGGCAAGAGCAATCGTCAATGAGCCGAGAGTTCTGCTCCTCGATGAGCCGCTCGGAGCGCTTGATCTTAAGCTCCGTCAGGAGATGGAGTACGAGCTGGTTCGCCTCAAAAAAGAACTCGGTATCACGTTCATCTACATTACTCACGATCAGGAAGAAGCGCTTACGATGTCCGATAAGGTCGTAGTAATGAACGAGGGATACATACAGCAGGAAGGAACTCCTCAGCAGATCTATGATGAACCGGTAAATGCTTTTGTTGCAGATTTCATTGGCGACAGCAATATTCTTTCAGGTCAGATGGTGGATGAAAAGGTTGTCCGCATCGACGGAGTCGACTACCCGTGTATCGACGGAACTGAAGAAGGCTTCCCGCCTAAACGCATAGTCGATGTCGTTATCAGACCTGAGGACATTGATATCGTGCCATATGGCAAAGGCCTCTGGAACGGCACTATCATTTCAAAGCTTTTCATCGGAGTCCATTATGAAATGCTGGTACAGAGCGAGCACGGCAAGGTCGAATGGCTGCTTCAGAACTACGATCAGCATGAAGTAGGAGAGAAGATCGGCATGTATGTCGATCCGGAGAACATACAGATAATGCACAAGCCTAAGAGCGAGGCAGAACACGCTATAGAACTTGATCTATGATAGCGAAAAAATCTTATTCAATTCCGTTCATAATATGGATAATCGCCGGGACTGTCATTCCGCTGGCTTCGATTGCCTATTACGGCTTTACAAGCAGAGAAGGAAACTTTACTTTTGATAATATTCTGGCTATGTTCAGGGGCGATCACCTTCAGGCACTCGGCCTCTCGCTTTTGCTTGCTTTCATAAGCACCGCCATTTGCCTTATTCTTGCATTCCCGATGGCAATGGTTCTTAGGGAAAGCAAGTACGGCAAGCAGGGATTCCTTATTTTCGTAATAATTCTTCCGATGTGGATGAACTTCCTGCTGCGTACGATGGCCTGGCAGGTGCTTCTTGAGAGACAGGGGGTTATCAACGCGCTTATAACTGCTGTCGGGCTTCCGCGGCAGGAGATGATGAACACTCCGGGAGCTATTGTACTGGGAATGGTATATGACTTCCTGCCGTTTATGATACTCCCGATCTATAATACTGTTTCAAAGATAGATAACCATCTGATTGAAGCGGCTTACGACCTGGGTGCCACAAAGAGCAAAGTATACACAAAGGTCATATTCCCGCTCTCAGTACCGGGAATAGTCAGCGGCATAACCATGGTGTTCATACCCGCATTGACAACATTCGTTATCTCGAACATGCTGGGCGGAGGCAAGATCAACCTCATAGGAAACATCATAGAGCAGGAGTTCACAGTTAATTCAAACTGGTATCTCGGTTCGGGGCTGTCACTGGTTATGATGGTATTTATTATTCTCAGCATGCTTATGCTTCAGAAGTTTGACAAAACAGGCGGAGCAAATCTTATATAATACAGAAACGCGTGTAAAAAGATAAATGAAAAAGGCTTTAGGACGTATCTACATTTTAATAATCATGCTGTTCCTGTATCTGCCGATTTTTGCGCTTATTGTACTTTCGTTCAATGAGTCCAAGTCGATGTCAGTATGGGGAGGCTTCAGCCTGCGCTGGTATCAGGAGCTCTTCAGGAGCAGGATCATGATGGGAGCGATTGCAAATACATTTTCGATTGCAATTCTGGCAGCCCTGATAGCGACCATAGTCGGCACGCTGGCTGTTCTGGGAATGGCAGCCATGAAACCGCGTTCACAGAATGTGCTGCTGGGATTAAACAACATACCTATGCTGAACGCTGACATAGTAACAGGTATCGCACTCATGCTATTTTTCCTTATGGTAGGAGCGCCTCGCGGTTACATGACGATACTGTTCAGCCATGCAACGTTCTGCATACCATATGTGATTCTTTCAGTAAGGCCTCGCGTGAATAAAAACACAGACAGGCTGTTTGAGGCAGCACTTGATCTCGGAGCTTCCGAGCGATACGCGTTCCGCAAGATAGTTCTGCCGGAGCTCAGACCTGGAATAATGTCAGGATTTCTCCTGAGTTTTACTATGTCTGTTGATGATTTCATCATCACTTATTTCACCAGAGGAGCAGGCATCAATACGATTTCCACGCTGATATACAGCGAAGTCAAAGTCGGCATAAGACCGAGCCTTTTTGCGCTTTCAACCATCATATTCGTGGTGGCACTGGTTGTTCTTCTGGCCGTAAATTACAGACAGGACAAAGCAAACAAACTAAATTCGGTCAAACAGACAGCGTAACAATGTAAAGAAAACTTTACGTGAAACTATAATTGTATCGAAGGGACCATATACATAATGTTCAGGGAACTACCCGGTGATGGAGTAAAAAAAGAAATAGACGCTTATATAAGCGAGTCGGTAAAAAGCTTTACTGATGAAGGCATAGTTCCTAAACTCGCTGTGATAAGAGCGGGCGATGATGATGGCCAGAAGTACTATGAGAATGCGATACTCAGGCAGAGCAATGAGTACGGCATCGAGACACAGGCAATCAATTTTACCAGCAATATAGGCCAGGCTCTGATAGAGGTAACGCTGCAGGCTATAAACGAGGACGAAAGCGTACACGGCATTATTCTGCTCAGACCGCTTCCGGAAGGAATCAACAGCGAAAAGCTGCGTACCATGCTCAATCCGGCCAAGGATGTCGATGCAATAACGGATATCTCGATAGCCGAACTTTTCGCAGGCAAGGAAGACGCGTTTTTCGCATGCACTGCGGAGGCCTGCATGGAGGTAATGCGCTATCACGGCATAGATCCTGCGGGGCGTAAAGTAACTATTCTCGGCAGGAGCCTTACGGTAGGCAAACCGCTTGCGATCATGATGCTGAACGCGGATGCTACTGTGACAGTATGCCACTCACGGACTCCTGAAGAAGATCAGATAAAAGCCTGCAGGGATGCTGACATTGTAGTCCTCGCAACGGGACGAACCCAGGGCTATGGAAGCAAATATTTCAGAGACGGGCAGGTGGTCCTTGATGTCGGTACGGGCACCGGCAAGGATGGAAAAATGCACGGTGATCTCGATATAGAAGAAATCAGGGAATCAGGAGAGATAAGTGATCTCGCTTACACTCCGGTGCCGGGAGGTATCGGAAGAGTGACCACTGCAATACTTCTCCGCAATATTATCAAAGCTGCAAAGAAAGGATAGGAAATGGGATTCAGGTATTATTACGCAGACAGGATACGTGAAAAAATGCCCGGATTCAGAGGCACAGATGAAGAACTCCAGTCAGCGATCGACGATATAAGTCTTCTATACAATTCTGCCATAAAAGAGGTTGAGACAAGACTTGATATCTTATCAGACGACTTTGATAAAAAGCATTCATATATGCCGATACACCACGTACAGTCGAGACTCAAGACGTTTGAGAGCATCATTGAAAAGGCTACGAGATACGGAATAGAGGATCCGCTCAACAATCTCGATACTGTAAGGCGCGAGATACTCGATATTGCCGGTATCAGAGTGGTGTGCAACTATGAAGAGGACCTGTCTACTATGTCGGGACTGCTGCTTTCTCAGGAAGACATTGAGATGATAAGGGTCAAGGATTACTGCGACAATCCGAAAGAGAGCGGTTACCGCAGCATGCACGTAGTAGTTGCCGTACCGGTCTATCTCGTAAACAAACGGAAAATGGTACCGGTAGAGATACAGTTCAGGAGCGTCATGATGGACGCCTGGGCAAGCCTCGAACACGAACTCAGATATAAAAATAAGGGCCGTCTCGCACAGGAAATCGTGGATACTCTGAAAGAGTGCGCGGAGAACCTGCACGAAGTGGATGAAAGAATGTCGAGAGTGCGTCATGAAGTACTCAAGACCGGAAATAAATACAGCGATTATTAAGGAGTAACACAGCAACAATGAAAAATCTCGCAAAGACATACAATCCGAAGGATTTTGAGGACCGCATCTATGAGATGTGGGAGACAGAAGGCGCTTTTGATGCGGATGTTGACAGGGACAGGGAGCCTTTCACCATCGTAATGCCGCCTCCGAATATAACAGGACAGCTCCACATGGGGCATGCTCTTGACCAGACTCTGCAGGATGTTCTGACAAGATGGAAGAGAATGCAGGGCTACAGTGCTCTCTGGCTTCCGGGATCGGATCATGCCAGCATCGCAACTGAGGTAAAGGTGGCGAATGAGCTGAGGGAAAAGACCGGACGCGATAAGAGAGACTTCACCAGGGAAGAGTTTCTTGAGCATGCCTGGGCATGGAAAAAAGAATACGGCGGCCGTATCACTAAGCAGTGCCGCAAGCTCGGTGATTCCTGCGACTGGAGACGCGAGCGTTTTACCATGGATGAGCAGTGCAACAAGGCTGTTGTAAGTTTCTTCATCAGGCTTTATGAAAAAGGCTGGATCTACAAGGGCAACCGTCTCATCAACTGGTGCCCGTGCTGCAAGACATCTCTGTCTGATGCAGAAGTAGAGCATGAGGATGAGAACGGAAAGTACTGGTACTTCAGATATCCTGCAAAGGATGGAGGAGAGG